>JAFGBA010000089.1 GCA_016933395.1 Sedimentisphaerales bacterium
ACGTTGAAGCTAACCACCGGCCGCTGGCAACAGTTCTGGAGCTATGTCATGAGACACGGATGCACACTATCTTAAGCGAACACCCCCAAAACCAGGCTTAATTTATTGTCAATAAAGAAGATAAATCATTAAACGTTAGGATTTTTAGTTAAAAATTTTGGTAAATAATGGGAATTTAATATTATTTTTATCCAGTTTTGACTTATTCGAACGTGTTCATATTTAAGAAAGCCGATACTGAAAATATGGGTATTTTCATCCTGTAAATCACTGAATCGGATATGACTGTAATTGCTTATAAAATATATAGATACAAAATTATACGTAGCGGAAATCATTCTTGTTAATTACCGTTTATAAGAGACTTAAACGGTGATAAAAAATCAATTTCAATCTTCAACAAGGATGAAGATGGAAAACTCAATTCAATCTGGTAACGGCGAACAGGAACATAAACAGGAATTCCTGACTTTATATCTCCCCAATATCCGTCGAATCTATGGCTTTATTTCCTGCATGGTGCCTAACTGGTCTGACGTGGATGACATTTTTCAGCAGGCAACGTCTATTATGTGGGCAAAGTTTGACGGCTACAAACCCGGATCAAATTTCGTCGCCTGGGCTTTAAAAATAACTCAATATGAAATAATGGCTTACCACCGAAAGAAAAATGATCGTCGTTTGTGTTTCGATGAAACATTAATCGGGCAAATGGCGAACATGGTCCAGTCCTCGCTTTATGAATTTGACCAGAGAAAACGCGCCTTGAAAATATGCCTGGATAAATTACGGGAAAAAGACCGCCAGATTCTTCATTTTCGTTATGAACGAAATCTCAAACCAAAGATACTGGCTGATCGTATTGGCTGCAGCGTGGAGGCGATTTATAAATTGTTAAATCGAATCCATCATAAATTACTTTTGTGCATTCGTTATCGCCTCACATTGGAGGAGCACCCGTGAACCGGTTTTCCTCTGAACGAGAATTGATCAATCTTTTAGGCGAGATGCGCGATGAACAGCTATCACCGGAAAAGGTGCGTCGCCTGGAAGAACTTTTGATTGATCACCCGGAGCGGCAACGATACTATATTGAACACGCCTTTCTTTGCACGGATTTACATTTTCAGTATATTGGTCCGACTATCAACGATGTGATGCACACACTCGGTTCGCAGCAGGACTCTTCAGAAGAACTTGATTTCTTCAGAAAAGTAATCGAGGAAGACCTCGCCTTGGCGTCTTCGGTCATTGAGAATAAACAAGAACAAACATATGCTGAACGAAAAAATTATATATCCAAGCGATTAACGCGCAAAAATATTTTTTCATTTTTATTAAAAGCAGCGGCGGTTTTGATGTTTTCACTGGCGATGATTTATTTGGATTCGCTGTTGAAAAGAGAAAAAACAAAACCTCAAATTGTGGCCATGGTTTCAGACAGCATCAATGCCAAATGGGGTAATTCAGCGTCGATCAGCCCGGGAAGCTGGCTTTATGCGGACGGTATGCCCTTATCATTGCAGGAAGGACTGGTGAAAGTCAGATTCGATCAAGGCGCTGATGTGATTCTGGAGGCTCCTTGCGAATTTAAACTTCTATCGACAAATAAAATGAACCTGAACCAAGGCCGTTTATACGCCAAGGTTACTCCCAAAGGATATGGGTTCACTGTTGTTGCACCCGGTTGCACCATTGTCGATCTGGGAACGGAATTCGGCGTCATTGCTACAACCGAAGGACTATCAGAGGCACACGTTCTCGAGGGACAGGTGGAGCTTTGGGAACAAACAGCTTCCGGTCGCAACCCAACGTCCTATCACTTGCACAAAGGCCAGATAGGGTCGTTTAGTCGCGAAGGAAAAGTGCATATAGAATCAAGACCTGCTCGATCTACAGCTTTTATCCGTGAAATACCGCAGGAAATAACGGCCTCCATTCCCGGCCGGATTCTTGACTTGGCGGATATTGTCGGCGGCGGTAATGGTTTCGGCTCCGGTTTACTTGGTTGGGCAATTGATCCGGAAACCGGCAAACAACTTGATGCCTCTCTTGCCGCTGAATGGATATTGGAACGACACAGAAAAGAAGCAAAATTCGGAAATGGCGATTATATTCCTGTAACATGGTCTCCTTATATAGACGGGGTATTCATTCCCCACATAGAGAATGGAGAGGCACAAATTAATTCCCTCGGTTACCGACATTCATTTACCTCTTTTGCAGGCAAGTTCTATTGCTTCGCCCCCGTAATAAATGGCGGATTTGTTAATAAAAATTATTCCGATCCCATTGTGATGCAGGGAATCACGTATGGCACAAAAGAGCATCCGGCCATTTCTCTGCATAGCGCCATGGGAATTACTTTTGATTTGCAGGCTTTGCGCAATCATAACCCATCGCTGCGAATAAGCCGTTTTGAAACATTATGCGGCATAAGTGAAACCGTCGCCAATGATAAAGACTGGGACCGTGCAGGACATGGAGAGGTTGAATTCTGGATATTTCTGGACAATCGGCTCATAGAGCAATTTCTCCTTCAGGAAATGGACTTCAGGCGGATTCACCTGGATATACCCGAACAAACACGGTTCCTTACGCTTTCATGTACGCAAGGATATTCTTTTGAAAAAGACTGGTCCGTTTTTGGCCGGCCGGTTTTGATTCTGGAACCGCAGAAATAGCGATGTAACACAAGGTTTCTAATAATAGGAAGGCGCGATGAAAAAACAACATTTGAAAAAAGAGAAAGGTTTCACCTTGATCGAATTGTTAGTGGTGGTGTCCATCATCGCATTGTTGGTGTCTATCTTATTGCCGGCGCTGTCGCAGGCAAGAATACATGCAAGAGACGCGATATGCATGACGCGACATCATAATCTCTATCTGGCTTTTGCGACATACGCGGCTGAACATGAAAATCGAGTTCCGGAGAGAAAGGGATATGTAAAATATACCTATATAAGAACTCCAAATTTTGACTACCGGGACACGTTAAAACCATACCTGGAAGATAAAATGGAGAGTTTTACGGATCCGTTGTGTCCGGCTGAAAATACGGACTTTATTAAAAGCGCCTCTGCGCATATAGAAGGCACTTTCGGCGTTTTCGTTGATGCGCCAACCCCAAATCCATCTTCAACCGATGATGACGTCTCCAATAAATTTGGGACTCCCTTAAAATACTTCGGCTACTCGTATTACATTATTACCGGCGATTGGATGTCTTACAAAACGGGATCCGGCGCCCCCCTCCCGCAAAATAATCATCCCGGTTGGGTTGAATGCAGCCATAAGGGTAAAAATAATTCTCTGACTTTATATGAATTTCAAAATGCTCAGGATTGCCTTGCGCGCTGGCAAAGTTGGGATGATAATGAATTTGGCGATCAAAAATTCAACTATTCATATTACGACGGTCACGTGAACGGCGTAAAATTTAGTCGTGACGAAGTCCCCGAAACACCTATTGTTGGCGTTTATCCTCTTGATGACGCCGGAATGTGCAGCCTTCCTGTCTGGAGGGGGGTCACCAGTGCCGTCAGCATCGGCGATTATTGTACGTTTTTACCTTATGGAAAATAACACAACACATTAAAGGCGACAAAATATATGCCGGGATTTTATTCTGAGATGAAGAAAAATAATTCTTAAGGAGGGCCGAATAATGAAATGAAGCAGTATGCGGGAACATATGAATTATAACGTTAAATATGAGGAAAAACTGTTGCGTGGAGGAATACAGAGATGAAGATATAATATCTTTGGTTCTCTCATTCCTGTATGACTTTTATCGACGCCAACCCGAAAATTCCGATCCTGAATAACCGGTGTTAAACAAGCCTTGTGTTATGTGTGCTCTCGGAAGGTTTCCTTAAAGGGAACCTTCCGGGGGCGGCATTTTCACTTAAACGGATAGTAACGTGTGAATGTTTGATGTATGGTTTATGTCGTGTATTTTATATAAAGGACGCTTAATGATTTTTGTTAAAAGTCGCCATTTTCTTTAAATATACCATTAAAACGGTGATATCCGCCGGATTAATGCCGCTAATACGGGCAGCCTGACCCAGCGTGAGAGGCATGATGGCGGAAAGTTTTTCGCGGGCTTCGTGGCGAAGATGTTCGATTTGAAAATAATCCAGATCGGGCGGTAATTTTATAACCTCGGTTTTGCTCATACGTTCAATAAGCCGCTGCTGCTTTTCGATATAACCGGCGTAACGGATATCGTTGACTACAGTCTGAACAGCGCCCGTACAGAGAGTGGCATCGCAGCATTCCGGCAAATGCTCTCGCAACCAGTTTTCATCGTGGCCCTGTCGACGTAATACCTGCACCAGGGGCGCGCCTTCGATACGGCGAGCATCGAGCTTACGTCTCAAATCGGCCATTTGTTCCTGCTTACGTATAAAACGATTCCAACGTGCATCATCCGCCAGTTCCCACCCCCGTCCGACAGGCGTCAAACGGCTGTCGGCGTTGTCACTGCGAAGAAGCAGCCGATATTCCGCTCGCGAGGTGAACATGCGATAGGGTTCATCAATACCGCGGGTAACAAGGTCGTCAATCATCACACCTATATATCCCTGGTCGCGTCGGAGAGTTACCGCTTCCAGCTTTCGTACCCACCGAGCGGCATTCACACCGGCGAGTAATCCCTGACCGGCGGCTTCCTCGTACCCGCTGGTGCCGTTGATCTGCCCGGCCAGGAACAATCCCTCAATCGCTTTGGCCTCCAGCGTAGTGCGAATTTGTTGCGGCGGCACATAGTCATATTCGATGGCGTAAGCCCACTGTAGCACGTCGACGCGTTCCAGGCCGGGAATACTGCGCACCATCTCCAGTTGCACTTCACGCGGTAAGGACGTACTGATGCCGTTGGCATAAATCCAATTGGTGTCGCGCCCTTCGGGTTCGAGAAACACCTGATGGCGCAATTTGTCGGCAAACCTTACGATTTTGGTTTCAATGCTGGGGCAGTAACGCGGTCCGGTACTTTTAATCTGGCCGGTATAGAGCGGAGCCTTGTCGAGGTTGTCGCGGATAATACGGTGCGTTTGATCGTTTGTCCAGGTTATCCAGCAGGGAATCTGCTCAATATCAAGGCGGTCATGCATAAAACTGAAAGGTGTCGGCGGTTCATCGCCGGGTTGTTTCTCCAGGCGGCTAAAGTCGATGGTTTCCACGGCCAACCGCGGTGGTGTACCGGTTTTAAGCCGGGCCAGAGTCAAACCCGATTTTTCCAGACTCGTTGACAGTCCCGCTATCGCGGATTCGCCAATGCGCCCGCCTGAAAACTGCTCCAGGCCGATGTGCATCAAACCGCGTAGAAAGGTTCCCGTCGTCAGCACCACCGCCAAAGCTTTTAACTCACGGCCTGATTCACATCCAACGCCTGCAACCTTGCCATTTGCCGTAAGCAAATCAACAACGGCATCCTCGATTATTGTCAGATTATCCGTCCCCGCCAGCAAACGGTAAATTTCCTGTTGATATAAACGTTTATCAGCCTGGGCGCGGGGCGACTGTACGGCCGGGCCTTTGCTGCGATTAAGAATACGAAACTGAATACCTGCTCGGTCAATCGCCAGTCCCATCAGGCCACCCAACGCGTCCACCTCGCGGGCGATCTGGCCTTTGGCCAATCCCCCGATGGCCGGATTGCAACTCATCTGGGCAATTGTATTTGCGCTGAGTGTCACCAGCGCTGTCTGTGCCCCCAATCTCGCCGCAGCATGAGCAGCTTCCACCCCGGCATGTCCCCCGCCAACGACAATGACATCAAACAATGTCTTCACCCGATTCAGCAATCAAAAATCTTTTTAACTCGCTCAATATTTTTTCAGCTTTTTTAAACGCTTCCATGGCGACATCCCCTGAAATTTGCATGACACCGCCATAATCACCTATTTCCCGCAGTTCCATCAGGTAATCATAATCTTGTCCTAAATCGACGGATAACAAGCCCGGCTTAATGATGTCACGATGAAAAGCGGCGCGAATAGCACCATGTTTTATAAAGGTTTGCCCGCGCAGGGCAAATACGGCCGTCAAGGCATGAAAAACAGCATAATAGGAACGTGATCCCGACGAGTCAGGGTCGCTTTCCACCAATCGCCGGGCGGAATCCAGCGTCGTGCAGGCCCGACGCCACTCTGTAACCGCAAATTCTTTCAAGCAGCGATGCCTTCCTTTCGAACCCGTTGATATAACGGACAGTCAACCGTCTCGTAGTCATGCGCCGACACCGGCTTGGCACTAATACGCCTGTTCAACTCCAGAGATAGTGGATACAGGGCATCCAGGTTTCGCTGCAAATCCCGGCCGAAGTCGATGGAAGCTTTAAGAAGTACAAGCACATCGATATCACTTTCAGGCGTTTCCTCTCCGCGTGCTTGAGAGCCATATAAAATTACACCTTGCAGGCGAGTTTCATAAACACGTTGTAGCCGACGTTTTATTTCTTCCAGTAATTGCCTGGTTTCCATAAACCACTCCTTTGTCCTGGTTATTCCCTATGTTCAACTTCTATTATACCGGGTTTTCTCCTAAAAACAACCTTGATTGGAGCCGGTTTCAGGTTGGTCGCCCCAGGGCAATAGCTGAAGCAATCGCCAAATGCGCAGTATGGGTGATGCTTATACTAACCTGTGTGATGCCCATTTGGGCGGCGCGTTGGGCGACAGCACCGGAAAGCTTGACTTCCGGTCGGCCGGAAGGGTTGTTAATAGTTTCAATGTCGGTCCAGGCGGAATCTCCACCCCAGCCGGTGCCTAGCATTTTCATGACGGCCTCCTTGACTGCAAAGCGCCCGGCCAGCCGCTCAATGCGATCCTGATGACGGGCGCTATAGGCCTGCTCATCGGAGGTAAAAACACGTTCCAGAAAACGGTCCTCGTGGCGTTCCAGCATTCGCGCTATCCGTTGACAATCAACCAAATCAATGCCATGGCAGATGACCTGCATGGGCTGAGTCATACCCATACGCCTCCTGGTATTATTTCCACGGGTGTAGTTGGGCCGCCAACCAGCCACCAAAGCAAAAAACCCGCCAGCAACGCCAATACGATCGCTATTTTAATAGCGATAATGCTTTTGCAAAATTTTCGATATCCCCGCGTATCCTGGGCCAGATGCATGAGAAACAATGACCGACCATGAATACTGGAATGGCGAAACGAACGAGCCTCGGGTGATATGCCGTTGAGCAGAGCGATACGCCGCAAAGCACTACCCATTACCGCGGCGCCGCGAGGACTCAGCCGATTATCCGTCTCGCAAGCACCATTCGAATTAGCGACGTATCTGTTCTGAAAATCCTGACCAATAGCACGAGCAGCATGAACATCCGCCTGGCGTTCAAATCGTCGTGACACCCAGCCAAAAACGTGCAGCCAGCATAACCCAATGCCCAACATCATTGCGGTAACCACAGCCCAGGTGGTTTCCTGCGGCCAATGATGCGCCTCACCAAAACGTCCAAGCCCGGCGCGAAGCCATTCAAATCCCAGTGATATGAGCAACAAGGAACTTAAAACAAACATGGTGAGAAAACCTATATGATGATGAGCCACGTGGCCGGCTTCATGGCCGAAAACGGCTTCGATTTGTTCATCGGGCATATTTTCGATTAGCGCGTCGCTAAGCAGGACGTAACGCACTTTTCCCAGCAATCCCATCACGGCGGCATTCGCAACGGCGCTATGGGTGTCCCATAAAAGCAGTTCCCGGTAGCGGAGTTTGAGTGATGCGCCAAAAAGTTGTAGTTTTTCCCGCAACGGCCCGCTCGGTAACGGTCGTGTCCGCCAAATGCGGCGCAACAATAATGGCGCCAGAACGAATACTCCCAACGCCCCTATCATGACAAAACCCTCACCGGCAAAATAGGCCTGATCTTCGGTCAGCGTAATCCAACCGCGTTCCAAAACGTACGGCCAGGCAAATTCCACCGCATCCTGAATAGCAAGGATAATTATGATAGGAGCTAGAAAAATCAGCAGGTGATGGCGAATCTGAAACGATAAAAACTGCCGGCGGCTCCAAACAGGACGGGCGCTCAATCCTTCCGCCAATTGCGCTGATACTATCCATTCGCGCATAAGCCGGTTTACGGGATAACTCAAATACCACCGGCCCGTCTGAAGCACCAGAAACGGCAATAGAAGCATGATTTCATCGACCAAAAAAAATCGCCCCAATTGCCAATGGATGCCCACCAGTCGCGCCCATCCCAAGGGACAGAGGATGGCGATAAAAACTCCTAACAGAATCACTTGTTCAAGCATTCCCATCCGCGTCGGCAACCGCCAGCAACGTCTATGCGATGGCCCCGCTCGATCAAGCCGAGTGTGCAATCGCACACTATCGATGCGAAAAAAAGCCAGCGTTAATAACATCACGCCCGCCACCCCGGCAATTGTCTGCCTGACGCTCAAGAACATGCCCCACCACGCGGCGGGCGCTTCACCATCCGCAACCAGCGTACCGGCCGTTAATGCCGCAACTATCGCCACTAGAACCGTTATTTGCACCCGTCAGACCTGCCTTAACGCATCATCTCGCTACTGAGTGCTTCGATGCGGTTTTTCGCGGTTTCAACGTTTTCGGGATAGTTGCTTTCCAGGTTAATGGCCAAACGATAATAATTCAGGGCCTGATTGCGATCGTGATACTGTTCATCATAAATTTTCGCTGCTTGGAAACGTGGCGGTAGCGGTGTTTGCGGATCCCATTGCCATACCCGTTGATAATAAACCAGCGCTGTAGGATAATCGGCCAGATAATGATGATTTATCTCGGCAACCTGGAACGCGGCATCATCGATTTTATCACTGCTGGGATAGTTCGTGATTAACTCATTAAATTTATCAACGGCTTGATAAAGCTTTTTCTTGTTTACGCCAATTTTGCCCAGGCTGCCGCGGCCTTCCTTCATCAATTGCAGGCCTTCATTATAAAGCAGGTCGGCGTCCAAAACAGCGCTCGTTGCACGCAATTCCGGCCCCGCGATCTCGGCAATGACCAGATACGGCCGTTGAGGTCCGGCCTTCAGATGTTCCAACTCCTGGCGGGCCCAACCGGCTTTCAAGCCGTTACCCTGACTTTCATAAAACTCCACTAGTAACTCAAGTTGCCGTTGATAGCTGGTGCGATACCGACCCATCTGTTCCACCAACTGCACTTCCGTGGTGCGTTGCATATCCGCTCCTGTAGCAGACGCCAGCGGATCGGAAATAGGAACATCTGTCCTTGGCGTGCTTACGCAACCAACCGCCAAAATCCCAAATATAATACCTGCCGATAAAAGAGAAATGCGTTTTGTTGCCATCGTCTAGCTCCTATGTAATTCGGAGAAACATACCTGTCTCGCATCCAGGCGGTAAAACTTTCCCCTTAATGCCGCCTTTAATCGCCATTTGACCCGAAAAAGAGCTATTTGTCAAACCAGTGTCCAAAGATTATGTGGATTTATTTTACCCTGAATTACACAGGACTATTCAGTTTTACACGTCATCGCGACCGATGTAATATATTGCAGCAAAGAGCCTTGTATTTATTTAAGCCAAATCTTCCCTTCAATATTTTTCAACAAGGCTCTAACTGTTTTTATCAACACCGGCAAGTTTGGCGCTAACACTCTTGGCCAGAGTAACAAAATCGGAGGGCATTAGGATGATTGTTGTTGTATTCTGCTCAACACCAACTTCAGAAATCATCTGCATACGTCGCAGTTCCAAGGCTGCGGGATGGGTCGCGATCTGCCCGGCAGCCTGGGTAAGTTTCTCGGAGGCTTCCTGTTCGGCCTCCGCCTTGATTAAACGCGCTCGCTTTTCCCGAACCGCTTCGGCTTCCTTGGCCATGGCCCGCTGCATGGTTTGCGGAATCTCTACGTCCTTCATTTCAACAAGTTCCACCTTAAGACCCCAGGGATCGGTAATTTGATCCACAATTTCCCGTAGGGCTTTATTGATTTTGTCCCGGTCCTTGAGTACCTCATCCAGAATGTGCTGGCCAATAACATTACGTAATGTGGTTAATGCGGCCTGGTAGGTGGCATTGGGATAATCTTTAACGGTAATAATCGCTTTGGAGGGATCACTAATCTTATAGTACAATACAGCGTTGACCTTGATCGTAACGCTGTCGCTGGTAACAGTTTCCTGGGATTCGATGTCAACCGTTGTCGTGCGGATGTCAACTTGAACTTTCTGGTCAATAATGGGTATAATCCAGTATAATCCAGGTCCTTTTACACTTTGATAACGACCCAGGCGAAAAATAACCCCGCGTTGATACTCCTGGTCCATCCGAAGCCCCGCCAAGATAAATATCACCGTTAGAATAAAGATAATTTCCAGTAATAACAACATGGCCATCTCCTTAAAAAGGGAACCATCCGTCAGTTATCTATTGTCACCTGGATTTTTTACATCCTGGCAGGCTGAGCATTTAAGCTGTTGTTCATCGGCGCTATTATCCAATATCATCATTTAATATTTTGCTTCGTCAATAATCGGACACCGCTGGATAAAAATGAACCCGCTATTTTCACGGCTATCGCCAGTAAAATCAGCGGCACCAGATAGGAAAGAAATTCAGCAGGAATTTCTACTTTGGTTTCTTCCTGATTGGCATAATTGATTTTGGCTTCCAGTTGCCCTGAAACCAGTTCCTGAAACGGCGTGAGCCTGTCCGGTTCGGTAAACAGGCTGTACACGTTCAGAAAAACCCATAAGGCAATAACCACCCCGCCAATAATCAGCACCAAACCCAGTATTTTTCTTATGCCTATGGAATTCTGTGCATGACTTCCCTCATTATGCCCGGCGTCATATTCTTTTTTAAGCATAATCAGCCTCGAGGAATTTCTTTAACCCTTTTAAATAAAATTCGTTACGTTAATTGTAATAGCAAGATACTCATCGGTTCATTTAATTAGACGCTTATTCCCGATATAAATTCAAGATAATATCCTTTTATCTTGCTGTAGAAACGACAAGCTTCGATCAACCAGGAACTTTGAACCTGTATGAAAACAGTTCAACCGACAGCATGAACACCCGCGCCGCGAACATCCTGTCCGCGGAAATGACCGTTATGAACGGTATTGATGCTCAGGAAAAATCGCGGGCAGGATGCCCGCGTCACTTTTCAACCAGGAACTTAAGCGTCCCAGTTCATCACCGCGCCTTTATCAGCGGAAAGGGCCAGGTGTGCGTATTTGCCCAACGCCCCATGATTGATTCTTGGCGGTCGGGGCGTCCAGGCTTTGCGGCGTTTATCAAGCTCAGCGTTATCGACTTTTACGTTCAGGATATTGTCAGGGATATCAATCTCGATAATGTCACCGGGTTTAATTAGCGCAATCGGACCGCCGGAGGCTGCTTCGGGGCTGATGTGGCCGATACATGCTCCGCGTGTGCCGCCGCTGAAACGACCATCGGTGATTAACGCTACGCTATCGCCTAACCCGGCGCCCATAATATAACTGGTTGGGCTGAGCATCTCCTGCATCCCCGGTCCGCCCTTGGGGCCTTCGTAGCGAATCACCACAACGTCGCCGGCTTTCACCTTGCCGGCCAGGATGCCTTCGCACGCCTCTTCCTGGCTTTCGAAAATAACCGCCGGGCCGCTATGTTTGAGCATTTTCTCCGTAACACCGGCGGCTTTTACCACCGCCCCATCGGGCGCAAGGTTGCCGCATAAAATGGCCAACCCACCGGTCTGCGAATATGCTTTGGCCAGCGGACGAATGCATTCCGCATCTTTAATCTGGGCGTTGGCGATATTTTCACCCAGTGTTTTACCGGTAACGGTCAGGCAATCGAGATTTAACAAACCTTCGATTTGCGATATTTCCTTGAGAATAGCACTGATGCCGCCGGCGTTGTTGACATCCTCTACATGATACGCACTTGAAGGTGAAACCTTGCAAATATTGGGACATTTACGCGATATCGCGTTGATACGATCCAGATCATAGGAAATGCCTGCTTCATTGGCCAGGGCCAGGCTATGCAGCACGGTATTGGTCGATCCGCCCATGGCCACGTCAAGCGTAATGGCATTATCGAGCGATTCAAGCGTGATAATGTCGCGCGGCTTGATATCCTTTTCCACCAGCGTCATTATCTGCGCCGCTGCCTGCCGATAAAGCTCCTGTCGCTCCTGGGCGACAGCAGGAATTGTGCCGTTACCGGGCAAAGCCATACCGATAGCCTCACAAAGACAGTTCATGCTGTTGGCTGTAAACATACCGCTGCAACTGCCGCAGGTGGGGCAGCCGCAATCTTCCAGTTCTTTGAGTTGTTCTTCGCTGATATTGCCTTTGTTGTAAGCGGCAACACCCTCGAAAATGCTAATCAGATCAACTTTTCTTCCTCCCGGGGTCTTGCCCGCCAGCATCGGTCCGCCGGAAACAAAAATCGTCGGGATATTTACCCTTACCGCGGCGTTAAGCATACCCGGTACAATTTTATCACAGTTGGGAATACAGATAACACCGTCGAAACAATGTGCCCGCAACATGCACTCCATGGCATCAGCAATCACCTCGCGGCTGACGAGTGAATATTTCATGCCCGTGTGGCCCATCGCCACGCCATCGCAAACAGCAATGCTGTTAAACTCGAATGGCACCCCCCCCGCCTCCCGTACGGCCTGCTTGATTAAATCCCCTACCCGCCGCAGGTGTACATGGCCGGGAACAACATCGGTATAGCTATTGGCGACACCAATAAAGGGCTTACCCATGTCCTCATCCCGAACGCCGCATGCCTTGAGCAGCCCACGATGAGGCGATCGCTCGAATCCTTTTTTAACCTGATCTGATCGCATTATATTTTGTCTCCTATTTATCTCAGCCATAAACAGCAGCATTGTAGGAATTACACACAGTTTCGTCATGTAAAAACCATGATGTTTCCTCGACCTTAGCTATTGAAAAAAAAATATATGAATAAAAGTTACCAATCTTAACCATTTGTATAAAATAGGTAACTTTTGTTCGCAATAAACAACACTTTAAAATTCATGTCTATGCCTTTATGCCCGACGTAACTCCTTATTATCTATGGGAATATCCTTCCTTATCATCATTCAGTGTTTCTTCAGAGCAACAAAAACGCTAAACATACCAATAAGACAAATGTTTAACAAAACCAGAGCAACCGCTTTAGTTGCTTAATTAAAAACAGGTTACGTCAAATAAGGAAAAAAAGCAGCTTGTGGTAAGTTTTTGGCATTGGCTTTGCCGATAAAAGTATTTCATGCGTGGTGCGGACAAGGGGCGCCTTGATGGTAAAAGCACCTCTATCGCCGCCATAGGCTGTTAGTGATGGACAAAAAGGAAAGAAAACATCTATCGCCGGAATTAAGTGAACGCCGAGGCTATCGGCGACTGGCAATTCATTTGCCCCTGGAGTTCCAACGGGCCGGCTCGCTTCGTTCGAATTATCCCGCAACCGTAACTTCAAACGTTAGTACAGGGGGTGTTTGCTTTGAAACCTCTGCCGATGACCTTCAACCTGGAGATGAACTACAAGTTCACCTTGGTGTTCCTCCCGGCGATGAACGTTTCCCTCAGCACGGTAAAATTACCGCCTTGGCCGAAATCCTGCGCTGCAGACCCGTAGAAAGCCAATCCCGTCCCGGCGGCGTGTTTCTCCCCCGTTACACTGTCGCTGCTCGTTTCAGACAAAGTCTGAAATTGATATTTTGAGCAGGTTTAACCCATCCAGTAAATTTTATAAAATTCCTGGAAATGGCTTTATAGCTCTTGTGTGCTATTTGCAGCCCGCTCGCGAAGGTAATGGGCGATAAATTCATCCAGGTCGCCATCCAACACGGCCTGGGGATTGCCCACTTGGTAGTCGGTGCGATGGTCCTTAACCATCTGGTAGGGCTGGAGGACGTAGCTGCGGATCTGGTTGCCCCAGGCGATGTCGCCTTTCTCGCCGTAGAGTTTGGCGAGTTCGGCGTCCCGCTTTTGCTGCTCGATGCGCTCAAGTTTGGCCTTCAACAACGCCAGCGCCAACGCCCGGTTCTGGTGCTGGCTGCGTTCGGTAACGCAATCGACGACGATGCCGGTTGGCTTGTGGAGTATTCGAACGGCGGAAGCGACCTTATTAACGTTTTGCCCGCCCGCCCCTTGTGCACGGCAGTAAAGGGTCATCTCAATATCGTTAGGATTTATATCAATTTCGGCTACATCGCCGAGGTCCGGCAGGACATCGATGGCAACAAAGCTGGTATGGCGACGTTTGTTGGCGTCGAAGGGGCTGATCCGAACCAGCCGGTGGACACCCCTTTCGCAGGAGAGATAGCCGAAGGCATACGGTCCCTTAACGTGCAGCATGACCGAGCGGATGCCGGCCTCTTCGCCGGGTGTAAGTGCGACTTGCTCGTAACTGTAGCCGCACTGCTCGAAGTAGCGAGTGTACATTCGCAGCAGCATCCCGGCCCAGTCGCAGCTTTCGGTGCCGCCGGCCCCGGCATGAATGCTGAAGAAACAGTCACGTGTGTCATTGGGTCCTCCCAGCAGACTCATCAGTTCGACCTTGTCAACACTCTGTTCGAGATGGCCCAGGCCGACAACCACATCCTCACGGGTTTGGTCATCATCCTCTTCCTGGGCGAGGTCCCAGAGCAGAGTTAATTCTTCGGCCTGTTTGTGGGCTTTTTCTATAGGATCAACGACTCCCTTGAGAGCTTTAAGCTGAGCAACGACTTTTTGAGCCTGCTCGGGATTATCCCAGAAACCCGTCCGGGCCATGCGTTCGGCGAGTTGGGTTAGTTGAATGCGTTTGGCGGGGATGTCAAAGGGAGTCCCGGATTTTTACGATCCGGGCCGTAAGGTCTTCCAGTTTGCCGCTGACGTCAAAGTTAATATCCATAATATCCTTTCCAGGAGCCGCAAGACCTATCTCCTTGTGCTAGTCCAAGATATAGCAGCAGTTACGTTTGAGGTCAATATAGGATTTTGCTTGACAGGCTTATATTGTCAAGGTAGTGTTTAATAAGATAAAGTTATAAAATATTAGGATAACAAGACGACCCCAAGCCGGTCCGGGGGTGGACGCCGGGAGGTTTTATCATGGCATCAAGTCTTTTTCGAGTGGGCAAACATATTTTCACGGCCGGCATTTTGGTATTGGGGATGGGGATATCGGCTGCGGGTCAAACCCGCTTGGACATAGATCCTATTCGTACCAAGCAGGGACCATTGGCTCCTGGTGACGACCAAAGGATAATTGGATTCGTCGGAACGCAGTTGAACAAAATGGCGACATCTGTATCCGTTAAGAACCTGAACGACCTTTTTGAAGCCCTCGTGGAAGCCCGCCTGAGCACCGCTCCCCCGGAAAGCCCTGCCGCTACCGGGTATCGTGAGGCTTTTGCCCAAGGCGTTAAACAAAACTGGCGGAAGGCCATGAGTACTGCCGCTGCGAATACGGATGCTTCTTTGGCGCAGATGATTCAAGCAGACATCGCCATCATTGTTGCACTAACGGACCATCCCATTCTAATTGAAGATTTACTAGTTCTGCTCAAAGACAGTGCCCCGCGCATCCGTTACTGGGGCGCCAAGGGATTATACGAATCAACGATTCGCCAATACCTGCTGGCGACGCCCGACGAACTTGCAACCGTACAGGCGGCGTTATCAGGAGCCATGGAAACGGAAACCGACAGCGAGGTTATCGCCCAGATCGCCCAGGCGGGCGGCATCCCCAACAAGGAAGGCATTTCATTACTCATTAAATGTGCTGAAACGCAGCGTAAAGCATATCAGCAATGGTCACTAACCTGTAACGAATATTCCGATACGATCGTTTTGCAACAAATGACTCTTCTGGCGGCAAATCCTGAATTGGCGAAAGCGCCATTAACTGAACAAACGCCCAAACTCATAAAAGCCGCCGCTGAGTTGTACGCCGCGGCCTTGTACCGCTATATCAAAGGCGTTCTTTACGTAACCGAAAAAGGCGAACCAATAAGTCTTCTGCCGCAACAAAATGAATTGCAACTGCAAACGTTATTGATTGAAATAGAATGGGAGTTTATGCAAATCTCGCAAAGCTCACGAAGGTCCCGCATGGCCGCCGCATTACAAAAACCTCCGCAATTGATTCGTGCTGATTTGGAATCTTCTTTTGAAGCCCTGCTCGGTTTGGAAGGCGATGTTAATCGAGCGTTTAGTATTTACCGTTCGGGGGAGGACTACCAATCGTTGCTCATACTGATTCCCGATCCTCCGGCCAGATTGGTGAACCGAGCTCAGGCCTTGCAAAATCTGATTATTTACGAAGAGAAAAGAGAAAGTCCGCGAACGCCAACACCAGGGATGATGCCTGCTCCGGCGACCCGACCACGACGCTAAAATCGATTCTCGCCCACAAGCAACGGGGCATGATTGCAACGTGCGAGATTGCTGCTGATTCTATACCATGAAAATCTGGCACGGGATGATATTGGCGGTGATGGGTTTGGCGGCCTTATGGTTGTATATAGGCCCGACCATGCCTTCGGCTGAATTTAATTTCGCCCAGGCTGATGATGTTGCCACGCTGGATCCGGCGCGGGTGGCGTGGATGCAGGATCTTCGCGTAGCGACATCCTTGTGGGAAGGGCTTTACAGTTATCATCCCAAAACTAATGAACCTATCGAAGGCGTGGCCTATTACCCTCCCGCCGTCAGCGCCGACGGCCTGACCTATACCTTTACCCTTCGGCCTGACGCACGCTGGTCCAACGGAGATAAGGTAACAGCCGAGGATTTTGTTTATTCCTGGCGGCGAGCCATAGAACCGGGCGCTGCCGCCGATTATGCCTTTATCATAGCTGAAAATGTTGCCGGAGCACAAAACTACCAACTGTGGCGCAATGAAGCCGTTCGCACCCTAAGCTTGCTCGAAGGTCTGGCCGATAACAAAGACATCTCACAGGAAGACCGTGAATTTCTCGGTGGTTTGCAATTAACCGATAAACCTACCCCTGACTGGGAAACCATTGCCAACGCCTACCGTGAAAACCACTTACATCAAATGGAGGAGCGATTTTCCCAGGTTAGCGTCAAAGCGCTGGACAATTATCATCTTCAAGTCAATTTGCCGCGGATTATTCCCTATTTTCCTGACTTAATGTCGTTTGGAACTTTTTTGCCAGTACATCGCGCCTCGTTGGAGCTGCTGCGGGCCAAAGATCCCCACGAAAAATCCGTCCGTTTGACTATGTGGATTTATGATTCCCACTGGACCAAACCGGATTATCACAAAAACGGCTATCCCGGCGTCATTACCAATGGAGCCTATTGTTTATCGGAATGGCGCTTCAAGCAATACCTGCGGCTGGAAGCCAATCCCTATTATTGGGACCGGGCCAATGTCCACTGCCAAAGCATCAAGATGCACATCATCCCGGAAGCTGGCACGGCGTTTCTGCAATACGAACGAGGCGAACTGGATTGGCTCAACGACCTGACCAGGCTTCATTTCGCCCCTGCGCTGGTGGAGCAGATGAATGCCGGCATTCGCAAAGACATTCATGTGCACCCGGCCTTTGGGACGTATTTCTACTTCTTTAACTGCCGTGAGAGGCTTAATGATGGCTCCCCCAATCCGCTGGCGGATAAGCGGTTACGTCAGGCGCTTAATTTAGCGGTCGATAAACAGGCATTAGTGACTCAGGTCAAACGGATAGGCACCCCCCCGGCCCGAACGTTTATACCCCCGGGCAGCATCGTTGGTTACAAGGCTCCCGACGGCCCCGGTTATAACCCGGAAAAGGCTTGTGAATTACTGGCCCAAGCAGGTTACCTTCAAGGTAAGGGATTGAGAGAATTGGTTATTTTGTATGACACCCAAAAAGATCACGATAAAACCGCCCAGGCCATCGCTGAAATGTGGCGTAACACCCTGGGAATAAAGGTGCGGCTGGAAGGAAAAGAACTGAAAACCTTCGACGAAGACCGCGATAACCAAAATTATATGATCGCCCGCGGCAGTTGGTTCGGCGATTACATGGATCCCACCACTTACCTCGATATGATGGTAACGGGAAACGGCAATAATGAATCGGGCTTCGCCTGCCGGGAATATGACGATTTGGTGCATGAGGCGGCGGCGCTCGCCGATGCCCAATTACGGTTGCAACGGCTGGCCTTGGCTGAAGATATGATTAATTCAGATTATTTACCGGTCATGCCGCTTTATTATTACGTCAATTTATTTGCTTTTCGTGAAAATGTGCAGGGGATTGAGCCAAATTTCCGCAATATGCACCCCATGAAGTATTGGAAAATGACCAAGCCGTAGGAAACCGACATAACTGATTGCAAAGCAATATCTTAGGTCGGCCTGGACTGAAAGTTAAGGATTTCGTGTATTTTTCGCATTGTCCCAAAACTTCGCTACAAAACCGTTTAATAAATTCAACGAATATCTGCACCGCCCAGCTTGTTCTTGATTCTATATATTTTGTGTGCTAAACTCTACAAAAGCCTATCGTGCGGACGCTTTTTGTGCCAATAATAGGCGCTTTACGGTATATGGGGATTGGCGGCGTCGACGGCGACAAACGAAATAAACACAAGCTCAAACGGGAGAAATGTTATGACTACCGACGAATCGATGAGTGAATATCAGGTTCCCTTGCATCGTCGCATCGCCGAAACGCTCAGTGAACAGGTTAGCAGCGGGCAACTGCGGCCGGGCGAAAAACTACCCAGCGAACGCCAGATCGCCCTGCGGTTCAAAGCTTCGCGGGCGACCGTGCGAACGGCGTTGGGACATCTGGAGCAGGAAGGCCTCATCACGCGAAGACAACGGCGCAGCGCGGTGGTGTCCATTCGCCGCGATCTCAAACCCTCTTTGCGAATTGCCTGCACGCATCCCCGGCTATTGCGGATGTTTGAGCGGCTGGCGGAAATGCATCTGTTGCCGGCGCGGTCGCAGGTGCATATGTGGAGTCCCGCCTTCAACCAGGGCGGCCGGCTTGCCGCGCGGGCGTCGACGGAAGCGGATTTACTCATTTGCCCGCTGGATTACGCTCATTGCTTCGCCGGTCTGAAAGAATATGTGCTCACTCCTCCGGAAAGCCTGCTTGCCGACGTCAATGTGAATGAATCCCTGCTTAATACCTGCCGTTACAACGGGGACATTTCCATAACACCCCTGAGCTTCTCGCCCGTGGTTCTTTACGGCAATCGCACCCACTTCAGTCAGCGGCATGTGGGCTGGCCTGAAGGAAACCAGCCCTCCTTTAACCTGCCGGATGCGGCCCGACAACTAACCGGCGACGGCAATTTCGGCATCCAGATGCAACCGAGTTTCACTCATCTTACCGCGTGGTGGAATATCTTCGGCGTAAGTCTTTATACGCCCGAAGGCCGCTTGGCCGTCGGGCAGCCCCACTTCGCCGATGCCCTAAATGCCTTGCACCGGGTATTGCACGAAGACCGCGCTGCGACCCTGCTGCCGCGGCTGGAATTGCTCAACCTGTTCGCCCAGGGCCGCTGCGCGATGGCGCTGGATGGGCAGGACTGCTACGACCTGTACCGCCAAAAACTCGGCGACGCCCTGGCTCTGGCGCCCCTGCCCGGCGCAAACAGTATCCTGCATGGCTGCATCGCGGTCATGCTGGGCGGCAAAGATCTTCAACAGGCGCTGGTTGACACGTTGCGCAACCTGCTGGGGCCGGGAACACAGCGAAGCATCATGCGCTGCTGCGGCGGCCTGCCCGTGCGGGATGACCTGCTTAATCTGGAATCGCTGACGGCGCTGGGCCTGACGGAAGCACACGCCCGGCTGTTTCTCCAGGAAACCCACCGGGCCGGAACCCTCCACCTGCCCAAGGATGCAATCTACCATCATAAAATAGAAGAACTGTTCCTGGAGTTCTGGCTGGGGCTGGACCGGCTGGAAAATATCCAGCGCCGTATCCGCGAAATCGCCTAGGGGGGTCGAAGACCCCCTTTAAAGCTATCGCCCCGCCAGCCGCTAACTCGCCTTCGTTGTCGCCTACCACACCGCGAGACATGGCAATAAAGCCCCGGATGATAATCCGGGGGCTGTCGCTCTGTGCCTTCTCACACGCCCTGCTTACCTGACCCCTGACTCTCGTCAGGGGCTTGTTTTCCTCCCGCCTTGCCGGTATAATACGTCTTTAACTGCGGGGTCGAGAGGCCCTTCGTCGTTGGGTTACAAGCTATCAAACGGAGGCCGCTATGTTTACGTTATCTAGTCGCGAAGTTCTCAACCAGGTCTGTCCCAGCCGCTTTAGTGTCTGGGCCAATCTGACGATGTCTCTCCTGACCTTTGGTTTCTTTACCATCTTAATTCTTCCCTCACGGGATGATAAAATGATCCCCGGATTCCTAGGCACACACCTAATCTTTGCCGGTATTTTTGGCGGCATTTTTAACACACAGTTCCGCCAGCGGCGAAAAATCCGCAAGCTCCTCGCTCAACTGGATGTCCACCAGCCCTTGACGCCGCCCGAACCTCCGATGGAAACGACAGGGACCGCTTCTAAAACCTCCGCCGCTGACACACCTATTACACCAATCGATTTCAACAATCCGCCTCCCTACCTATAAAAGATGCAAGAAATAGAGCGGGCCGCGGGCGCCATCCTTTTATCCTCTTCACACTTTTCATACTTTTGACACTTTTCGGGGCCTTGCTCCCCTCCCGCCTAGCCGGTATAATACGCCCTCAACTGCGGGACATAACTGTTGCTTTTGTTTGTAGGTAGGCCCTGACCGCGAGGGTAACATAACCGAGCTGCAACCTAATAAAAAGAAGCATCCCATCATCAAGTGGACCCTTATCATTCTCTTGCCGTTTGTCGGGCTGGGCCTGTTGTTCGGGGGCATGGCGTTATTTAAGCATTACTCCATCCCCAAGGAGGAGCCGCACGACATGGCATTTGACCTGACATTGTGGCGAAACGGCTCCTACATGAACCTCAAAGATAGCCACCAGGTTAGCTATCGTATGCTGATGTATCGCGATTTAATAGACCATCAGCCCTGGCAAGGTAAAACCAAACAGGAGTTGGAGGAATGGCTCGGTGAAGCCGAAAATTTTCCCTTACCCAACGGCTGGGGCTTCAATTACATGCTCGGTGCTTCTCTTCATCGCTCGCGTCTGGTTCCCGCCTGGCTGTGCTTTAAGTTCGACGATGACGGTAAAGCTGTCGAAGCCCGGATGATTGAGCGATGATGGCTTATCCGGCCAGCTAGCCCGCCGCCGGGTTGCAATTTGTCCCTCCCGCCGGTATAATACGCCTTCAACTGCGGGGTCCGTTCGACCTGCTTTGGGATTGACAGGAAAACCATATAATAAATTGTTAGATGTCAGCAATGAAATACAATAACCAAATATATCCGCTGGTGGGTCAAGCAGTACATATGTCACAAATGCTTGAGCTAAATCTGTCTGTATTGACCTTCATCATTAATCACCATTTTCATGCACATATTGATGCAGAAAAACTACTGTATCAAAGTGACAAAAAAACACTAGGGACTTTACTCCGCAAACTGAACCATCATTGTGATTTAGATAACCTCAGTAACTCTATTTACGAGGATGCCTTGAAAAGAAGAAACCACATTGTACATAGTTTGTTTAAACATGATTCTCGCGCTCTAATGGGAAAAGAGGCCTTTGATAAAACTGTGAGTAAGTTGAAAGAAGATATCAGAATCATCGCCAAAGCCTCAGGAATGGCAGAGCAAGTTGTGAAGTATTTCTGTACACAACTCAATATCAATACCAAGGACATAATAATACCTCAAAACATCTAACAAACGGCTTAAAAGGGACAGGTTGACGCCTGCCCTTTAGCCGCGGTGTTATTACTTCTCTGGTTTGTTGGGAAATTTCTTTCAGAAAAAGTAAAGGGATGGTTCGGGGCGGGTCGATAGGAAGACAGTTACGGGCGGGCCTCGTTGGGGGCCTCACGTTGGGATGAAATAAAGCAAAAATTTAATTTACTGCGTGTGCAACCAGTTGCACATCCTACCCGACTATAAAAACCAAAAC
>JAFGBA010000090.1 GCA_016933395.1 Sedimentisphaerales bacterium
AATGCCATTAATTTTATAAAAACACTATAACCATATTTCCTGAATTCCATCTTACTTATCCGTGTTCATCAGTGTGATCTATGGCTAAAAATATTCTCCTGCGGTTAGCCTAACTCTGATAAATTTTTCTCCACTGCCGTCAACTGCTCCTGCAACTGCCCCAGCTTTTCTCGCTCACGCTGCACGACCTCCGGCTTGGCACGGCTCACGAAGCTCTCGTTGGCCAGTTTCGCCTGCGTCGCTTTGAGCCAGCCCGCAATCTGCTCTTTCTGCTTCGTCAGCCGCTCGCGCTCGGCCGCCGTATCCACCACCCCCTGCACGCAGATTTCCATCTCGCCGCTGACGGTTACCGCCGCATTCTCCGGCCGAGTAACTCCCTCGCCCGCTGCAAACGCGTTCAGGTTGCACATATCCATAATTATATGCCGCTGCGCGTCAAGCACGCCTGCCGTCTGCGCCGGGGCTTTGACTGACGCCTCCAGTGACTCACGCGGAGGTTTCTGGTAGCGCGTGCGAATGTCACGTATCGCCCGGATGACTTCCTGAACCAGCGACATATCCTTCTCGGCCTTTGAATCCTCCATCGCCGCTGTCGCCTTGGGCCACCGCGCTATCGTCAATGCCTCGCTATCCGGCAGTTCCGGCATCCGCTCAGTATCCCCGCTAACCTTTTTCATCTGCCGCAAATTCTGATAAATCCCTTCCGTAATAAACGGCATAAAGGGGTGCATCAGCCGCAGCGTTGCATCCATCACGTACCGCAAGACTGCTTGCGCCATCCCCTTCGCCGCCTCGTCCCGCATCCTCGGCTTGATGAGTTCCAGGTACCAGTCACACAACTCATTCCAGAAGAATTTATACAGCGTATTCATCGGCTCCGAAAACCTATACGCATCGAGTTGTTCATCCACCAGTTTTATCGTCGCCGCCAGCCGCGACAAAATCCACCGATCCTCCAATTGTATCGCCGGCATCCTGCCGGCATCTTCGTGACGCGGGCATCCTGCCCGCGATTCTCCTGTGTTTCTCTGCGCGGACAGGATGTCCGCGCCACCTTCCAGATTCATCAACGCAAACCGCGACGCATTCCACAGTTTGTTACAGAAGTTCCGCCCCAGGTCGAACTTCGGGCTGCTGTTGGCCGTCCGCCCGTCCGGCAGCGTCATCGTCTCCACCGGCATCCGCACATCCTGCGTCTCGGTCGTCATGCTCGCCAGGGTGAACCGCATCGCGTCCGCCCCGTGGCTGTCGATAATATCCAGCGGGTCAATCCCGTTACCCAAACTCTTGGACATCTTCCGCCCCTCGCCATCCTGGATCATCGCATGGATAAACACATCGCTAAAGGGAATATCGCCGATGCAATACTGCCCCATCATCACCATCCGCGACACCCATAGCGTAATAATTTCACGAGCGGTGCAAAGAACATTACCCGGATAAAACGTCTTCAGTTCTTCTCTTTCCTCCGGCCACCCCATCGTACTAAACGGCCACAACGCACTGCTGAACCAGGTGTCCAAAACGTCTGTATCGCGAAGAAAGCCAGAATTTTCGAGGATAGTTTCTACTTCCTCATGCCCTTCCGGCACACATACATAAGCAAAAGTTCCTTCATTTGAAGATCGCGTCTGCACTGCACATAGCACACTTTCAATCTTTATTGGAATAGTGAAAACTCGTGTATCGGAAGTGAATTGATTCACTTTGCTTTTATCAAAATCCTTCACCTTATCATTTTTAAACAATTTCTCAACGGGGCCACTCCACACCGGTATCCGATGACCCCACCACAATTGTCGGCTGATGGGCCAGTCGCGAAGATTCGCCACCCAATTCTCGTATGTCTTGGCGTATCGCTCTGGATAAAACTTCACCCGGCCATCCAACAAAGGCTTCAAGGCCAATCCCGCCAACGAATTAACGGAAATATCCGTCCCCGGTATAAATTCTTCTGACTTCTGACTTCTTGCTTCTAGATTCTGATTAATATCTTCTTGCTTCTTGCTTCTTGCTTCTAAATTCTTCCCCGGTATCGGTTTTTTAACATCGATATACCATTGGTCTGTTCGATAATATTCAATCGGTACGTGGCTGCGATAGCTATGGCCTACTTCATGCGCGTAGTCGCGCACCTCTTCGAGCAGATTCTCCTGCCGGAACCACTCCACAATCGCCTCCCGCGCTTCGAAGCGGTCCATGCCAATCACGTTCTCCACGTCGGGATTCCTAATCTCCTCCCAATCCGTCCAGTCGTACTTGTTACTGATTGTCCCATCCGGTGCCATTACTGTAATAAAAGGTAAGTTATGCCGCTTGCCTATTTCTTCATCGTTGGGGTCATGCGCCGGCGTCACTTTCAAAAATCCCGTCGAGAATCGCGCCTTTTCATCTTCGCTTTCGGGATTTGGCAGCACCACATGATCATCGGCCACAATGGGAATCAGCCGCCCTACAATCGGCAGCCGCACCATTTTCCCCACCAGCGCCTCAGCCCGCGGGTCATTCGGATTTATCGCCACGGCCGTATCCCCCAGCATCGTCTCCGGCCGCGTTGTCGCGACGGTCACAAACTCAATGGTTTTCCCCCCCACCGTCACTGATTGCTCTAGCGGGTACCGCATATACCAGAAATGCCCCTGCACCGTTTCATGCTCGACCTCATCATCGGCCAGCACTGTCTGCGTCGCCGGATCCCAGTTCACCAGCCGCTTGCCGCGATAAATCAGCCCGTCCTTGAACAAATTGAAGAAGTTCGTCCGCACCGCCCGCCCGCACACCTCATCCATCGTAAACCGCGTTCGCTCCCAATCGCATGAACAGCCCATCATCTGCAACTGGTTGATGATGCGGGCCTCGTACTCATCCTTCCACGCCTGCACCTTGGCCAAAAACGCTTCACGCCCCCCCTTGCCCTCGGCCTCCATCTGCTTGTAATCCGCCAGAGCGGGCTGGCCCTCAGCCTTAAGCCGTTTATCCACAACTGTTTGCGTTGCAATTCCTGCGTGGTCCGTTCCCGGCATCCACAAAGTGTGGAAACCCTGCATTCTCTTACGCCTTATAAGTATATCTTGCAGGGTGTTATTCAGGGCATGCCCCAGATGCAGCGGCGCCGTCACATTCGGCGGCGGAATCACGATGCAATACGGCCTGGCTCCTTCCGGGGTAGAATGTTCCACGTGGAACATTTTTCCCTTATCCCAAAGGGCCGCCGCCGCGGTTTGCACTTCCTGAGGGTTATAGATCTTGGGCAGTTCCTGGCTCATTGGGGGCTGATGGCTCCTAACTTCGAGATAAATAAGCAATTATAGGAGCCGCCCTGTCTCTGTCAAGGCGAACACCCACACACGGCGTAGCAAATCATAGCCGGCTGCCCGGTGAGGCGGGTTCGTCCCATACACAAGTCCGCCAAATGGTCCTTACGGATTAATACCACCCGTCGATGGGGTATTCGATCAAAGCCTTCAGGTCCCGCAGGAACGCCGCGCCGACGGCGCCGTCGACGATGCGATGATCGCAGGACATGGTTAGGCGGACGCGGGTCTGGAGGGCGCCGATACCGGCGGCGTCGAATACCTGCTCCTTGATGGCGGCCCCGATGGCGAGGATGGCCGAATTTGGCGGGTTGATGATGGCGGTGAACTCCTCAATGCCGAACATGCCGAGGTTGGTGATGGTAAAGGTGGAGTTGGTGTAATCCTCGGGCTGGAGGCGGCCGGTGCGGGCCTTGTCGATGAGCCCCTGCAATTCCTCATCGATGGCGAGAATGCCCTTGGATTCGCAATTACGGACGACCGGCGTAATCAGCCCGTCTTCCTGGGCGACGGCCAGGGCCATATCGATACGGCCGTGGCGGATGATCTCGTCATTGGTCCAGGTGGCGTTTACCTTGGGATTGCGGCGGAGGCATTCGGCGACGAGTTTCATAAAGAAGGCGTTGATGGAGACTTTGGTCTTGCGGCCGGCGTTGATTCGCTGGCGGGCAGCGAAAAGTTGATCGACGGCTGCTGAAATTTTCAGATAGTAGTGCGGCGAGGTGAACTTGGATTCACTGAGCCGCTTGGCGATGGTGCGACGTTTGGGGTTGATGGGGATGCGTTCTTCTTTTAGCGGTGCGCCAGTAATGGCAGTTGGTGCGACTTGCGGTCCGGCAGGATGTTTTGCGAGATAGGCCTCAACGTCTTTTTCGACGATGCGGCCGTTCGGGCCGCTGCCAGGGATGTCCTCGATGCGCAGGCCATGCTGCTCGGCCAGTTTGCGGGCCAGCGGCGAGGAACGCACATGTTCACCGGGAGCAGGTTGAGATGCCTCCACTTTCGGCGATTCCTTTTGTTCTGTTTCAGGTTTTGGTTGGGATTGGGCGCCGGTTTTGGCAGGTTTTTGATCTTTAAGCAGGCCGGAAATGTCCTCGCCTGCAGCTCCGAGGATAGCGATGGTGTCCCCGACGGCGGCTTCGGAACCTTCAGGGAGAACGATCTTCAGCAGGATCCCTTCCTGCATGCAGGTGTATTCCATGGTCGCCTTGTCGGTTTCCACCTCGCAGATGACATCACCGGAAGCGACCGCGTCGCCTTCGTGTTTACGCCATTTGGCGATCAAGCCGTTTTCCATCGTGGGTGACAACGCCGTCATCGGTATTTTTTCCGCCATGGTCTAGTCCTTATATTAATATTCAAAACACATCGATTGAGATAATAGGGATAGAATACAGACTTCAGAAGCCAGAAGCCAGAGGAATTTTTAAACCACAAAATACACGAAAGAGCATGAAATCCTGAATCACAAAAAACTCGGAGGGACACGAAGATGAAAATTTTTAGCCGCGAATTAACGATAATCGACGCGAATATAATATATAAATTTAGATTTGATGCAATAGAGATGGTTGATACGGCCTGCCCTACTTAGCTCATGCCAATCTTTTATTTACCGCGTGTGCAACTTGTTGCACACACTACCTGACTAAACAACACTTCAAATACAACTTACCCCTCTTATCGTAACATGCTCGAATTCATCTCAAGTCCTTACAATGTTCGTACTATTACATCGCGGGCAACGGATTGGAGATAGTGATATATTTCTTTCTCTGGCCTCCTCTCTCCCACATACTTCTGACACGAACTCCTTACCACAGTTTTTGCATACAAATCTCACTCTTTCCATTACATACTCCTAACATAATGCTTTTCATTCCGACCAATAACGTTCCTTTATTTTGAAATCACGTATAATCAAATCAAGAAGCCTTTTACAAAGAATATTCGGATTCCCGAGTTCTCGCAAGTTAAGTAACATAGGACTTTGTGGCACCCACATTATTGCAGTGGCTTCTGTAAAATCTAAGCAAAAACTATTTCTTTTAACATCCTGTATGCGCCCGATTTTCTTGTTTCCAAAATTGTGAAGCACACATATAAGGTATATTTCAGTAATATTCAAATTCGATAGTAATTCAGAATAAAACCAATAAACAAATGGCAAGCATGAATTTATGATTTTCCCAATCAATCTTTCATCAACAACATACATATTAATTAACGAACCACTATTATTATCGGAATCCGTTATTTCTGTGCATGACAAGATCCCACTCATGTAAAATTCACAAAATCTCTTTGGCCGATCACGAAATCCAGTTTGTATAATTCTAAAAGAGCTTTCCTGGCTACATTCATTGGTTGATAATGACTTTTCAAAAAAAGTAGGCTTCCCAAAAAGTAGTTTCTGAGCAATATTCTCCTTATTGTTATCTTGTTCAAACCAAATGGGGTCAATTAAATTCTGGTTTTCTTTTTTTGTTGAAGTAATAATCCCAAAAGCGGTGTTTTTCTCAAAAATATTTTTTTCAGACATTGCGACATCACGCATTGCTTTTTGGGCATTGCCTTGCGATAAGGTATTTACTACCACACTGCGCCTTAATGAATCCAACGCTTTTACAATTTTCAGCAATAAATCAGAAGGACTATCAAAGTAATTCACAAAAGCCCCGTTCTGATAAGATAACACTTGTCGACAAAATTTTTCCTGTTTATTTTCCCGTTCACATGACTGTACCATCACTATTATTGGTTTTGAATGGCGACGGGCATGCGAGTATTCTTCTTCAGTCACGGATATGCCAGAATCAGTTATGAATCCATATCTTTGCCCAATAATTAGCAAAAAAATTGAAGCCTGTTCAACTCCATTTAAACAAACATATCGTGGTGTTTCTGGTTTTGCTTCAATTTCTTCCGCCATGATGGCTTTCATTGAAAGTGATTCAATGGCCGTTTTTGCTGACGTTCTTACTTCCTCGTAGCCTTTAATAACCGAACTAACAAATACTGATGTTGGCTCATTCACTTTATTCGTCTCCATATTACGTTATAACTATTACTCACCAAGCAAACAGTATGCCATAAAGTTCGGAAAATGTTCGGATGAAACGCAACTTCATATTCCGTATATGGTTACAGGATATATCTTCTTTTAAGGAAAATTCTTAGAAATTTATCCCCTATAATGATTATGGTCATAATGGCAGACAAAACCACTATAGCTGTCACATCGACACCCAAATTCTGGCATATATTGGGAAGTCCCTACGGATAAGGTAGATATACTGAAAATCTCAACCGGGACGGTTAAGCTACATTTTTATACATATAGCACTTTCTTAACCGCGTCAATAATGCGTTCAGGGGATGGCTGGACGGCGAGTTCGAGGCGGTGGTTGTAGGGCATGGGGACGTCGCGGGAGCTGACCAGTTCGACCGGGGCGTCGAGGAGGTCGAAGCAACGGCTGGAGATGAGCCAGGCGACGTAAGCGCCATAGGAGGCAATGGGCCAGGATTCATCGACGACGACGCAGCGGTGGGTTTTGGCGACGGAGGCGAGGATGGTTTCCTCGTCAAGCGGGCGGAGGCTGCGAAGGTCGATAACTTCAACGTCGATGCCGTCTTTTTCCAGGTCGGCAGCGGCCTGGGCCATGGCGTGAGTCGGGCGGCCAAAACCGATGAGGGTGGCGTCCGCGCCCGCACGGCGGACGGCAGCTTG
>JAFGBA010000091.1 GCA_016933395.1 Sedimentisphaerales bacterium
ATACGCCGGTAGCTTAATTTGGTAGAGCAGCGGTCTCCAAAACCGCAGGTTGGGGGTTCGATTCCCTCCCGGCGTGGTTGACGGAGTAGCGAAACGATGCAATGGAAAATTTATAAACGTGGACAAGGGCGTTACACGCGGTTGGGTACGGCCATCGGCGCCGGGATACTTTTGGCGCTGGGTTGTTGGTCACTTTTTGGCTGGTTAGACGGCTTCTTGTCCACGGATAAAATGAGCGTGGCGACGAAACAGTGGATTCAAATGGCAGTTCCTGTTGTGTTATTCGTCGTACTGGCCTGGATTATTTTTAAGGTGCTTAATACGCCCAAGTATGCTGATTTTTTAATTGCGACGGAAGGGGAGATGAAGAAAGTGTCGTGGTCGACCTTCAAGGAAGTGACCGCCAGTACGAAAGTTGTTATCATCACGGTGGTTATCATGTCTATATTACTGGGATGCGTGGACTGGATTTTTACCTGGGCGTTCAAGACCATAGGAATTTTGAAGATATAAAAGCCGAGGGCTGAAACGTAACGTGACGGAATTAACGGACAAACGCTGGTATGTATTGCGGGTTGCCTCCAACCGCGAGGAGCAAGTGCGCGATGCGCTGCGCCGAAAAGTGGAGATCGAAGGCCTCGACGAAGAAATTGGCCGCATTTTGGTGCCGACCGAACGTGTCAAGCGCGTGCGTGGAGGGCAAACACGGGTTTACGAGCGGAAATTATATCCGGGTTACGTGTTTTTGGAAATGGCTTTAACGGAGGATGGCGGCCTCAAAGAACGTTCCTGGTTTCTCATCAAGGAAACCAATGGAGTGGGTGATTTCATTGGTACGGAAGGCAAGCCCAGTCCGATGAGCGATACGGATGTAATGAAAATGCTCAATCAGGCCGAACAGCCGGAAGCATCTCCGGCCATCCAGATGGAGTTTAAGAAGGGCGATCAGATAAAAATTAAAGGCGGGGCGTTTGAAGGATATGAAGGTAATGTGGATGAGATCGATCCGGAGAAAGGCACGGTAAGGGTTATGGTGACGATTTTCGGACGAGCGACGCCATTGGATATTGAGTACTGGCAACTGGAGAAAGTGTAACAGTGGGATTTGAGTTTCAGGTGACCAAATGGCAAAAGAAATAATCGCCAAAGTTAAATTACAGGCAAAAGGCGGTCAAGCGACGCCGGCGCCCCCGATCGGCCCGGCGTTGGGTCAACATGGTGTTAACATAGGCCAGTTTGTGTCTCAATTTAATGAGCGCACACGGGAAATGAACGGAATGGTCGTTCCCGTGGAATTGACCGTTTTCAAAGATAAATCATTTGAATTTATCGTTAAAAGCCCGCCGGCGGCGGAACTATTAAAACAAGCCGCCCAAATCGCCAAGGGCAGCGGCGAACCCAACAAAAATAAAGTGGGTAAAGTGTCGGCGCAACAGGTGCGCGACATCGCCAAAACAAAATTAAACGATCTGAACGCATTCACGCTGGAACAGGCGGTGAAGTTGATCGAAGGCACCGCGCGCAGCATGGGCATTGAAGTCGTTTCGTAGCTATCGAAAAGGTTTTTGAGCGGCGCACCACGGCCGGTGACAGTGGGAGCGAATTATTCGCGAGGTGAAGGATGCGGTTCCGAAGCAAGCGGTATAAAAAAGCGGCGGCGGACGTGGGAGAAGGCAAAGTGTCTCTTGCGGAAGCGGTTGCACGTATTAAAGGGTGGGGGACCACTAAATTTGATCAGATGGTCGAATGTGTGTTGTGGTTAGGCATTGATCCGCGCCAGGCGGATCAAGCGGTTCGCGGCGCCATTTCGCTGCCTCACGGTATTGGCAAAAGCATGCGTGTTATTGCTTTTTGTGAAGACAGCGAAGCGGAACAAGCCAAGAAGGCCGGCGCTATTGAGGCCGGCGGAGATGAATTGATTAAGAAAGTATCGGATGGGTGGCTGGATTTTGATGTGGCCGTTGCTCATCCAAAGATGATGGGCAAAGTAGGCAAACTCGGACGAGTATTAGGCCCGCAAGGGAAAATGCCCACGCCCAAGAGCGGTACGGTAACCCCTGACATTATGCAGGCGGTAAAAGATTACGCCGCAGGCAAGGTGGAATATCGCAACGATTCGGGTGGTAATGTTCATGTGCCTGTAGGCAAGTTGAGTTTCGAGGCGACAAAGCTCGTTGAGAATATCGAAGCTTTACTGGGGCATATCAAACGTATAAAGCCCAACTCCGTGCGAGGTGCGTATTTCAAGAAGGTTTGTCTTAGTGCGACCATGAGTCCTTCGGTGGAGATTGAAGTATCTTGATGATTACATCCGGTAATAACCGGCTAGTGCGAGGCAAAAATGAGTAGAAAAGTCAAAGGTCTGATTCAAAACGATTTAGAGAAGTGTTTCCAAGGCATTGAGGAGATGTTGGTTGTGTCGCTGCGCGGCGTAGGGGGCATCGATAATAATGAAATGCGCCGAGTGCTGGCCGAGAAAAATATCCATGTTATGGTGGTGAAAAATTCTCTGGCGCGTCGTGCCTTTGAAAAGATGAATATGGGTGATGTTAGCGGATTGCTCAGCGGTCCCTGCGCCGTTGCCTGGGGCGGTGATAGTGTGGTGGACATCGCCAAGGAATTAGTCGAATGGGGCAAGAAACTTGAAGCCGTTGTTATCAAGGGAGGCTATCTGGAGGGCAAGGCGTTGGACGCAGAGAGCGCTAAAGCGCTGTCGAAGATGCCCAGCCGCGCCGAGCTTCAGGCGACCGTGGTGAATATTATGCTGTCGCCGGGACGGACTCTGGCCGCCCAGCTAACCAGTCCGGCCGGCCGTATCGCCGGCTGTATCAAGACCCTGGTGGAGAAGATGGAGGAGGCCGCCTGATAAAGCCCGCGGCCTGGAAGGAACTATTAGTGTCATTACCGGTGACTGCCCCTGCGGGGTTAAAACGGAATGAAGGAATTCCGGCACTCAGCGGCGAAATGATGAACCATAGGAGTTTACAATATGTCAGAAGAAACACAAGCCAAGACGTTCAGTGAAGACATCAAAAAAATCGGCGATCAGATCGTCGGTTTAACGCTGTTGCAAGCCAAAGAACTGGCGGATTACCTCAAAGAGGCGCATGGGATTGAGCCTGCGGCCGGTGCGGTGGCGATGGCGGCGATGCCGGGTGCTGCGGGTCCTGCGGCTGCGGCGGAAGAAAAGACCTCTTTCGACGTGATTCTCAAAGCGGCCGGCGACAAAAAGATTCAGGTTATTAAGGAAGTACGGGCGGCGACCGGTCTGGGTCTAAAGGAAGCCAAGGATTTGGTTGAAGGCGCCCCCAAGCCCGTCAAAGAAGGCCTGAATAAAGATGATGCTGAAAAGCTTAAAAAAGTTTTGGAAGAAGTCGGTGCGACTGTCGAAATTGCTTAATGGCAAAATATCGGTTGATTTTGTGAGGGCGTCGCCGTTGCTCATATAGAGAGTTACAAGTTCCGAGCACGTAATTAGCGAGGACAGGTAATATGGCCTTTAACGAAGTGCGAATATTTGGACGAGGTACGGAAGCGTTACCGATCCCGGCGTTAACCGAACTCCACCGTAACAGCTACAAACGGTTTTTGCAGGCGGATGTTGAATCCAATAAGCGTGAATCGGTTGGATTAGAAGGATTATTAAGAGAGATTTTTCCGATAGTCAGTTACGATGAGAATATTCGTTTGGACTATCTGGATTATGAACTGGGCAAGCCGCGTTATTCGCCGGATGAATGTCGGCAGTTGCGTTTGACGTACGGGTTGCCGTTTCGAATTCGTTGTCGTTTAAGCCGCAAGGACAGCGACAATGTGATGGAAGACAGCGTCTATCTGGGCGAGTTGCCGGTAATGATCGGCGGCGGGGAGTTTATTATCAATGGCGCCGAGCGTGTGATCGTCAATCAGCTTCACCGTAGTCCCGGCGTTGACTTCGTGATTGAAAGTCAGGAAGGCGACCGTCCGCTGCACGCCGCTCGTATTATTCCTGATCGCGGTAGTTGGATCGAGATCAACATCACGAAGAAAGAGGTGATGGTGGTTCGCATCGACCAGTCGGCCAAAATCAGCGTGACGACGTTTCTGCGGGCGATGGATGAAAAATTCGCCCGGACCGAAGCGATTATCCGCGAGTTTTATTCCACAAAAAAGACAGCCATAGACAGCCTCAAGGCGAATATGTGGGCCGTGGGCGCGGTTATTGACAAGGAGACCGGCGAAGAACTGGTCAAGGCCGGTTGCCAGATCGGCGACGCGTTGCAAAAAATTCAGCAATCCAGCCTGAAAGATGTTGAGGTTGTCGCTAAAGTGAGCGATCCGATCATCCTTAACGCATTGGCGGAAGATCCCTGTGAGGATCAGGATCAGGCATTGTTGCGTTTGTATTCCCGTTTGCGGCCGGGCAATCCCGCCAACCTGGACAAGGCCAAAAGCTTATTCAAGGAAAAATTCTACGATGAGAATCGTTACCGTCTTGGTCGCGTGGGTCGTTTTCGCTTGAATCGCAAGTTCAATCAGGATGTGCCGGAAGACGTGATGACGCTTCGGCCGGAGGATTTTCTCAATTCGCTTAAATATCTGGTGGGTCTGCGCAACGGGCAAGGGTATGTCGATGATATTGACCATTTGGGCAACCGGCGCTTGCGCACCATCGAGGAACTGGCGACCGATGAAATTCGCAAGGGCTTCTTGAAATTGCGTCGGTCGGTGCAGGAGCGGATGAGTATAAAGGATCCGGCTGAATTGGGCAAAATCGCCGAATTGGTAAATTCCAAGAGTATTGCCAGCAGCGTGGACTTTTTCTTTGGGCGCGGCGAACTCAGCCAGGTGGTCGATCAAACCAATCCGTTGAGCCAGTTAACCCATGAAAGGCGATTGTCGGCGCTGGGACCGGGCGGCCTAAACCGAAAACGCGCCGGTTTTGAAGTGCGTGATGTGCACATCAGCCACTATGGCCGTATCTGCCCCATTGAAACGCCGGAAGGCACGAACATAGGCCTGATTGCATCGTTAAGCATTTTTGCGACCGTGGATGAATACGGTTTTCTGGTGACGCCATACCGCAAGGTGGAGAAAGGCAAAATTACCGGTGTGCAGAATCTTCGTGCGGATGAGGAAATGGAGGCGATTCTTGCGCCGACGGATGTACTCGCCGCCGAGAACAAAAAACTGGTTGACGGTCCGGTATTGGCGCGGGTGAATGGTGATCTGTCGCAGGTGGACAGCGGTGATGTGCAGTATGTCGATGTTTCCAGTCGCCAAACGGTTGGGGTGTCGGCGGCGCTGATTCCGTTTTTGGAACATGATGACGCCAACCGTGCTTTGATGGGATCAAACATGCAACGGCAAGCGGTGCCGTTATTACAAACCCAGCCGCCGATTATCGCCACCGGCATGGAAAAGCATGTTGCTCTTAATAGCTCCATGGTTGTGCGAGCCGAAACGAGCGGAACGGTCACATACATAGACGCCCAGCGGATAGTCATAGACGACGCCGAAGAATACGTATTGCGAAAATTTGTCGGATTGAACGAGCGCACCTGTCTCAACCAGAAACCTATCGTCAAATTGGGCGATAAGGTCGCTCAGGGACAGATCATTGCTGATGGCGCCGGGACGTGCCAGGGAGAACTGTCGCTGGGGCGCAATGTGCTGGTCGGTTTTATGATGTTCGACGGGTATAATTTCGAGGATGCGATTCTTATAAGTGAGAAACTGGTCAAGGCGGATACGTTCACCAGCATTCACATCGAAGAATACGACATCGAAATTCGTGAAACCAAATTAGGCCGTGAGGAATTTACCCGCGATATTCCCAATGTTTCGGAAAAAGCCCTGGCCAATCTCGATGAAGGCGGCGTCGTTCGCTGCGGCACGTATGTGCAACCGGGCGACATCCTCGTTGGCAAGGTCAGCCCCAAGAGCAAGAGTGAGTTATCCCCGGAAGAAAAACTTTTGTACGCTATTTTTGGCCGAGCGGGCGAAGATGTGAAAAACGATTCACTGGAATTGCCCAGTGGCGAAGAAGGTATTGTTATCGACGCCAAGCGTTTTAGTCGTCGCATGTATATGAGCGACGAACAGCGCAAGGTTCAGCAGAAAGCCATGAAGGACTACCGGGCGGACATGAATCGTAAAATCGCCGAAGTATTCCGTCAGATGGCCCAGGCCATAGATGTCAAACTTGGCATCACCATGGTTGATCCCGCGACGCGACAGAAGGTGGGATTCAGCGATAACGATGAGGTTATTCTCGAACAGGTTGAAACCTTCGATATTGGTTGGGTCAAACCCGCCGCCAAACGTGACGCCGCCTCTAAGTTGGCCGGTCCTTATCAGAAGCGCATTGCCGATCTGCAGGAAGAGCTGCAACGCAAGCTCCAACAAATGAAGCGCGGTGACGAACTGCCCAGCGGCGTATTGGAAATGGTCAAGGTGTATATCGCCACCAAACGTCGCTTGAGCGTCGGCGACAAGATGGCCGGTCGCCACGGCAACAAGGGTGTTATTGCCCGCATTTTACCCGAAGAGGATATGCCATTCCTGGAAGACGGTACGCCGCTGGATGTGCTGTTGAATCCATTAGGCGTGCCAAGTCGTATGAACGTAGGTCAGATTCTGGAGACTCACTTGGGCTGGGCGGCGCGTATCCTGGGCTTCCAGGCAGTGACTCCTGTTTTCGATGGGGCCAGCGAAGAAGAAGTCCTGAATACCATCGAGGAGGCAAACCGGAAAGTATTACAACATCGCGAAGAATATGCCGCTAATAATACGCCGCTGGATATAGATGAAATATCCGTGGTCATGCCGAATAATTGCAAATTAACGGTGTACGACGGCCGGACGGGCGAACCATTCGAGCAGAAGGTGACGGTGGGGAACATGTACCTGATGAAACTGCATCACCTAGTGGACGACAAAATTCATGCGCGAGCTACAGGTCCTTATAGTCTGATTACGCAACAACCGTTGGGCGGCAAGGCGCGAACCGGCGGCCAGCGTTTCGGGGAAATGGAAGTATGGGGTCTGGAAGCCTATGGCGCCAGCTATATTCTCCAGGAGCTTTTGACCGTCAAGAGTGATGATGTCGAAGGCCGCACCAAGATTTACGAATCCATGGTGAAAGGCGCCAACGTGCTGGAAGCGGGCACCCCCGTGTCTTTCGACGTGTTGTGCAATGAAATACGCGGGCTGGGTTTGAACATTCAGTTGGAGAAAAAGCGGATTGACTAATTCATTCTCCACGATATCAAGGAGTACCATACCGTGATGATTGAGTCGATATACGACCGGATCAACGATTACGGCTCCGTGAAAATCAATCTGGCCAGTCCGAACGATATTCGGAGCTGGTCCTTCGGTGAAGTTCGCAAGCCGGAGACAATTAATTACCGCACGTATCGTCCGGAAAAGGACGGTCTGTTTTGCGAGCGAATTTTCGGGCCCGAACGGGACTGGGAATGCAGTTGCGGTAAATACAAAGGCACAAAGTACAAAGGCATCATCTGTGACCGTTGCCAGGTAAAAGTGACGCATAGTCGTGTGCGCCGCAAGCGCATGGGGCACATTAATCTGGCGGCGCCTGTGGTGCATATCTGGTTTTTCAAGGCCATGCCCAGTCGTATGGCGAACTTATTGGATATGAAAACCACGGATCTGGAAAAAGTTATATATTTTCAGGATTACGTGGTTACCGATACGGGTGACACGCCGCTAAAACTGAAAGAACTGCTCAGTGAAGATGAATGTCGCCGTGCGCGGGAAAAATATGGCGATACCTTCAAGGCCGAGATGGGCGCTGAAGCCATCGCCTCATTGCTGCAAAAGCTGGATTTGGCCAAGGAATCGGTCATGTTGCGCGAGGGATTGGCCAAAACCAACAGTCAGCAGAAGGCCAAGGACATCATCAAACGGCTCAAGATTATCGAATCTCTGCGCAGCAGCAGCAATAATCCGGAATGGATGATTATGGACGTGATTCCCGTTATCCCGCCGGATTTGCGGCCCCTGGTGTTGCTGGAGAGCGGGAACTTCGCCACCAGCGATTTAAATGACCTGTATCGCCGCATCATCAACCGTAATAACCGCCTGAAAAAACTGGTGGATCTGAATGCTCCGGAAGTTATTGTTCGCAACGAAAAGCGAATGCTGCAACAAGCGGTGGATGCGTTGTTCGATAACGGCCGCTGTCGTCGTCCCGTTCTGGGCTCCAGCAATCGCCCGCTCAAAAGCCTGACGGACATGATCAAGGGGAAACAGGGTCGTTTTCGCGAGAACCTGCTTGGTAAACGCGTCGATTATTCGGCCCGTTCGGTGATTGTGATCGGTCCGGAACTCAAGCTGCATCAGTGCGGCCTGCCCAAACGCATCGCGCTGGAGCTTTTTCAGCCTTTTATTATTCGGCAGCTTAAGGAGCGCGGTCTTGCAGACACGATCAAAAGCGCCAAGAAAATGTTGGAGCGGCGCGACGAGATCGTATGGGACGTGCTTGAAGAAGTTATTCGCGAACATCCCGTATTGCTCAATCGCGCCCCGACGCTGCACCGTATGGGCATACAGGCGTTTGAGCCGGTATTGATAGAAGGCAACGCCATCAAGATTCATCCGCTGGTGTGTCGCGGGTTTAACGCCGATTTCGATGGGGATCAGATGGCGGTGCACCTGCCGCTGAGTCTGGAAGCGCAAACCGAAGCCCACTGTCTAATGCTTAGTACGAATAATATTTTCTCGCCCGCCAGCGGCTCACCGATTATGTCGCCTTCGCAGGATATCGTACTGGGTAATTACTATATTACCCTGGATCGGCCCGACGAGAAGGGTGAAGGCATGGTGTTCGCTTCTCCTTATGAAGCCATGTTAGCATATGATACGGGACGGGTGAGTGTTCACGCCCTGGTGAAAGTGCGTCTTCCCAAACATAAACAGGCGTTGGGTAGAGACGATAAACTTTCTGCGCGAGGCGCCGTGATCGAAACCACCGCGGGACGTTGTATTTTTAATGATATTCTGGCTCCCAAGATGCCTTTTTACAATCAGCCTCTGGGCTCCAAGGGTCTCAGTCGGGTGATTAGCGATTGTTTCGAATATTGCGGCCGCGCCGAAACGATTGATTTGCTCGATCGCATCAAGGAAACCGGTTTTAAATACGCAACGCTGGCGGGTTTGTCTATCGCCGTTACCGACCTGCGGATTCCCGAGCGCAAGCAGGAGATTATCGATAAGACGCAGACTCGTGTGGATCGCATCCTTAAGAATTATAACGCCGGCGCTCTGACGGATGGCGAGCGATATAACCAGATTATTGACGCCTGGACCCATGCGCGTGTTGAAGTCACCAGCGAAATGATGAAAGGGCTGGAAGACGACACCCGCGACGGCAAGCCGTATCTTAATCCCGTGTTTCTTATGAGTCAGTCAGGCGCGCGCGGCAGCGTTGATCAGATTCAACAGTTGGCGGGCATGCGGGCGTTGATGGCCAAACCCTCCGGTGAAATCATCGAAACGCCCATTAAAGCCAATTTCCGCGAAGGGTTGAATGTGTTGGAGTATTTCAGTTCGACGCATGGCGCTCGAAAAGGTTTGGCTGATACGGCTCTGAAGACGGCCGATAGCGGTTACCTCACGCGCAAACTCGCAGATGTAAGTCAAAATGTTATCATCAATACTTACGAGTGCGGCACGCTTCAGGGCGTCAATAAGAGCGCTGTTTATAAGGGTGAACAGATTTCGATACCATTGCGCGATGTTATCATCGGTCGAATTGCGCGAGATACGATTCGTAATCCGATTACTGACGAAATTATCGTCAGGGAAAACGATTTTATCACCGGCCTCATCGCTCGTAAGATCGAAGATCTGGGTATGGACACCATTCGTGTTCGCAGCCCCATGACGTGCGAAAGCCCCTTGGGCATGTGCGCCAAATGTTATGGCGTCGATTTAAGTACAGGTCGTCCCGTCGAGGAAGGCATGGCGGTGGGCATCATTGCCGCTCAGTCGATTGGCGAGCCGGGCACTCAGTTAACCATGCGTACGTTCCACACCGGAGGCATAGCCGAACGCGCGGTCATGGAAACAAAGACGGAAACTCCTGTTGAAGGTATTGTTCGTTATGATGATTTGGTTGTAGCACAGATAGAAACATCGGAAGGCGAAGTTCGTAAAGTATCGCTGAAGCGAAATGGCGAAGTGGTTATTGTTGACGCCAAGAATCGCGAACTGGATAGATTCCGGGCGCCATATGGTGCGGCTATTTTGGTGGACGACGGTCAAAACGTCAAAGCCGGTACGGCGTTATTTGAGTGGGACCCTCACAGCGTGCCCATTTTATCGGAAGCCGCCGGCTTGGTTCGGTTCCAGGATATTGAGGAAGGCGAAACCATCCGCACCGAGACCGATGTTCGCGGTCAGAAATTGCGTCCCATCGTTATCGAACACAAAGGTGAAAAACATCCCCGCATTGTGATTGAAGACACCGAAGGCCATATTCTTGATTTCCACTATTTACCGGCCAAAGCCCGTATCCTGGTGGATGAAGGTCAGGAAATCGTCGCCGGCGCTATGTTGGCGCAGCAACCTCGCGCCATCACCGGCACCCAGGACATCACCGGCGGTTTACCTCGTGTGACGGAAATTTTCGAAGCGCGCCGACCCAAAGATCCGGCGGCGATGGCGGAGATATCCGGTCGAATTGAACTTCGCAGCGATAAACGCCGTGGCAAGATGACTATTATTATCAAATCAGAAGGCGGATTGGAAGTCGAACACCACGTGCCGCACGATAAGCATTTATTGGTGCATTCGGGAGACTATGTGGAAGCCGGGGAGCCGCTCACTACCGGCCCGCTGGTGCCGCATGACATCCTCCGTATTCGGGGTGAAGAAGCACTGCAGGGATATCTGCTGGATGAGATTCAAAGCGTGTATCGCGCCCAGAATGTGAGAATAAATGATAAGCACATCGAAGTGATTATTTCCCAGATGTTGCGCAAGGTCCGCGTTGAAAACGTAGGCGATACGGATCTGTTGCCCGGCGACGTTGTTGATAAATTCCATTTCCGTGCCGCCAACGAGAGGATTGCTCAAAGCCTGAAAATAACCGAAGCGGGCGATTCCGATCTGGAAGTCGGGCGCATCGTCACCCGTGAGGAATTGGAAAAAGTGAATGAACCGATTAATGCCATTGGAGGTGATCCGGCTATTGGTGGGAAGTGTAAGCCTGCGACCGCCAGTACTCTATTGCTGGGCATTACCAAAGCATCGCTGCAAACGGACAGCTTTTTATCCGCCGCGAGTTTCCAGGAAACGACTCGTGTGCTTACGGAAGCAAGTATCTCGGGAAAAATTGACCAGTTGCGTGGTTTAAAGGAAAACATTATACTTGGCCATTTGATTCCTGCGGGAACCGGTTTTAAGCCATACTTGAATATTCGGATCAAGCATTTGGCCGAACCGCCTAAACCCGCTGGCCTGGAAATGGATGAGTTGGCTGAACGTGAGGCCGCTGAGGCATTGGCTGAGGCTCGTGTTAAAGAAGCTTTGGGGCTGACGGACTGATTTTGTCAACCTATGTGTCATATAAGTTGTTGTTATGGAGTAAGTTATGCCAACGACAAACCAATTGATACGGCGTTCTCGTCAGAAAGTGCGAAAGAAAAGCAAAACGCCTGATCTTGATAATTCTCCCATGCGACGTGGAGTATGTTTGCTGGTGCGGACGCAGACACCCAAAAAGCCGAATTCCGCATTGCGAAAAGTGGCTCGGGTTCGTCTGAGTAATGGTAAAGAAGTATCGGCCTATATCCCGGGTGAAGGTCACAATCTTCAGGAGCACAGCATTGTGCTGGTTCGCGGCGGCAGGGTGCGTGACTTGCCCGGCATACGCTATCACATCGTTCGCGGTGTACTGGATACGCTGGGTGTTAACGGTCGCAAACAGGGTCGTAGTAAATACGGCGCTAAAAAAGGCAAATAAGGTATTATTTCAAAATGTCGAATCAACCGGTATTCGTTTTAGGCGGGTGGTTTGATGTGATGAATGTGTGTCTGATTAAGTTATACGCATAAACTCGTGGAGGTTATTTCGGCAGATGGCAAAGCGCTTTACGGCTTCGGAAATTCAGTTAAAGCCTGACTCTCGGTACAATAGTAAACTATTAGCCAAATTCATTAATTGTCTGATGTGGGACGGTAAAAAAAGCGTTGCTCAGAAAGTGGTTTATGACGCGCTGGACATTTTAAACAAACGTGTCAAAGACGCTGCTCCCCTCGAGGTGTTTGAAACGGCAATTCAGAATGTCAAGCCGCTCATTGAAGTGCGGTCCAAGCGTGTCGGCGGCGCCACTTACCAGGTCCCGATGCAGGTTCCCTCCCGACGTCAGCAGGCATTGGCGTTTCGATGGATTTTGCTGGCGTCGCGGGCCAAGAAAGGCAAACCTATGTGTGAGCGGTTGGCCGATGAGCTGAATTCCGCCTATAAAGGTGAAGGCGCCGCCATGACCACTCGTGAAAACGTGCATCGGATGGCCGAAGCCAATAAAGCGTTCGCTCACTTTGCCTGGTAATATATATTTTTGCTTGTGTTGCTGCCACAATCGATGTGATGTCGAATTGTGGCAGTTTCGTATCAGGATTTATTGAACGAGATTATGGGCAGAGATCTGAAAAAAATTCGTAATATCGGCATCATGGCTCATATTGACGCCGGTAAAACCACTGTCACCGAGCGAATTCTTTTTTTTACGGGACGGACGTACAAAATCGGCGAGGTGCACGACGGTACGGCGGTGATGGATTATTTGCCGGAAGAACAGCAGCGCGGCATCACTATCACTTCCGCGGCGACGACGTGCCCATGGAAGGGATTCAATATTAACCTGATTGATACGCCCGGCCACGTGGATTTCACCGTTGAAGTCGAACGTTCTCTTCGGGTGCTGGACGGGGCGGTGGCGGTGTTCGATGCGAGCGAAGGCGTACAGGCTCAGTCGGAAACGGTTTGGCATCAGGCGCAAAAATATACGGTTCCCATAATTTGTTTTATTAACAAAATGGATAAAGTCGGTGCGGATTTCGAGATGTCCGTGGCCAGTCTTAAAGAAAAACTACTGGCGAATCCCGTCGTGTTGCAATTGCCTATTGGTGCTCAGGATGACTTTGTCGGTTTTATTGATTTATTGTTAATGAAGGCCTTGTTTTTTGAACCTGATAAAATTGGTGCGAAAATTATCGAACGTGACATTCCTTCAAGTATGACTG
>JAFGBA010000092.1 GCA_016933395.1 Sedimentisphaerales bacterium
AGTAGATAATCTGCCGGATGTTACCACAACATCCGGCGGGAGTAGCCATCGATTTTTGACTTTCAACTATGAATGGGACAAGCTCTTACAAAACCTGGTTCTTCTCCTCGATGTCTAGCAAATGCCGATTTTATTGATCTTGTATGCCGAATTAAAAGGTCGTTTTTATAGCGATCTTTAAATAATTTTGATGCAAAACTAATAAATATTTCTAAGTTATGACGAGGTGCTGTTTGACCAGAACTCGGATATAAAACCCACCAATCTATATCTTGATAAATATTATCTAGATAAAGTGTTGTTAAGAAAAATAAATAAATACTATCTCGAAGACGTTTTAAATCTGCCATTTCTTTTATTGCATCCCTTGCACGTCTTACTAATTCACGATTCAGGACGCTTGTTGCATCATATAGCCCTCTGACAGAAATTGGTCGTCCATGCCGGTCATTATTATTTAATTCGATATACCAACCACGATCTCTTGATAAAAAAGTATCTATAAAACTTAAGATATTTCTTGGTGTTATAATGTTAAGACCATATCTGTTATGCTTATTCGACCAACCTGCATTCAAATATAAAACGCCGGCATTAATAGCACAAATAGCATCAGTTTTATCATTATCTCCAACATAGATCATTTCATTAAGTTCTATATCTAATTTATCCGCAGCATATTTGCAAAAAGCCGGGCTTGGCTTTCTTTCGTTAACATCATCATTTGTAATTAATAAATGTGGATTTAAACTTGCATTACTAAGCATTTGGAGCGCTCTTCTACGCCCTTGGTTTGAAAGTACTAGCCATTTAATATCTCTATGGTCAAGACCGCTTATTAATGTATTTATGTTTGGTACCAAATGTCCGCTTGAGTCAATTAATGTGCCATCTAAATCAAAAAGAACTGCTTTAATCGCCATTTGTTTTCCCCCGGATTGTATTCCGAACTTTTTCAATAAACCATTTATAACATGCTTCATCCATTGGAAAGATTTTATGTGCTTTAAGAATAGTATCCAGAGCTTCTTTATAAGCTTCTAATCTTAGTGCGTTTTCATCTAATTTTATAGGTTCAGCATCTGTAGCGTATTTCTTTATAATACTCCACAATTCATTAGGGCCATCTGGTTTTGATATGTTAATAATAGAATAACCTTTTTGTTTAAGTAAATATGGAATTTCATTTGAATTGTTGATTTCATCAAGAATTATCCCAATAAGTGTTTTTCCATAATCTTCTGCAAAACGAATGGTGTGAGCCGTTCCACTCTCTGCTTTGCTTTCAATAGGAATAACTATATTAGATAAGGCCGCTATGATCCTGTTTCTTTTAACAAAATTAGCTGCGCTATACATTGTATAAGGAAAATGTTCAGTTATTATAGCCCCATTTGAAGTATATATATTATACCTAAGATCACGGTTACTTGCAGGAAAATCAATATTCAAACCATGACCTAAAATAGCTATAGTTTTTCCTCCATATCTTAATACGGTTTTATGTGCAATTGAATCAATCCCATCAGCTAATCCTGACACAATTGTAAATCCCCTTTGTACAAGTTCCTTTGTTATATATTGAGTAGCGTTTATCCCAGATTGTGAGGGTTTTCTTGTTCCAACAACGGCTATATTGCATTCTTTAATTAATAATTTTGGATCTCCTTGAACAAAAAGCCAAAACGGACGGTCTGGAATACATTTCAAAGATTCGGGAAACAATGGATGGCAATCCATAATTATATATGTTGAATTCTCCTTCATTTGATTTAAATTGCGAATCGATTTTGATAATAAATCGTTTTTATTATTTTTTATTTTTTCTGATATAATATCTGATGATTTAATCTTTTCATTTTTTAAAATATTAACTAAAGATTTGGTATTAAACTCCCATACTTCACTTAAATCTGGAAATATTCTGCATAATTTTTTAAGAAATATTGGTCCAATGCCTTTAATCATAGAGAGAGCATAAAAATGAATTGCCTGCTGTTCGGGATCTAATTTTTTATTATGAGAAATTTCGTGAAATAACGAGGGCAAGTTATTTATATTCTTATGATTATCAAGATTATGTTTTTTTGTTGCCATATTTCTTATAAAATTATTCACTAATTACTGCAATCATTAACTAACCCCATTGATATTTTAAACAGTTTCACTCGACCAATAGCTTAGCATGCCTTAATTTTATATAGTTTCATAATAAACCGGGCATTTATAAAATAACCAAGAAATTTTAAAATTGCCTTTCACTGCTCTGAGTTAGGCCGACTTTGCCCGCCCCGGGGGCGTCAAAGACGCCTTCTGTTAACCTAATATATCTCGCCCATACGCAGGTTCTGAAAGAACCGGATAACTCCCAAAAATGATCGCGGCGTTAAATGCCCTAATAGGGCTTATGGGACGTATTATAAGAAATTCATTAGGTGTTACAAGCCAAAAGGAGAATCGTGGTTAATGAGCGGCATAAGGGATTGTAATTAAAGGATTTATAGCCGCAAGGATCGCAAAGAGCTCAAAAAAGAACCGGTTTAAGCCTTTGTTTTTCTGCGGTCTTTGCGTTCTCTGCGGCCCAAGATAATCCATGATTAATACAGAAATAACTTATGTCGGGCCGGGGATAAGTTATGTCGGGCCAAAGATAACTTATAGTCAGGCAAAGATAACGTTATAAGCGATCATTTATAACGTTATAAGTGGGTCGGGGATAACGTTATGGTTATCCATTTATAACGTTATGTTTGGGTTTTTATAACGTTATATTTGAGTTGTTAAAACGTTATGTTTGGGATTTTATAACGTTATGTTTTCAATTTTATAACGTTATGTTTGGGTCATTTATAACGTGATGTTTGGTCGAAGATCAGAGCCGGCGGGCTGGAGAAAAGACATCCAGTTCTTTAAATCAGTGTTTATCAATCAATGCAATCTTTGGGCTACATTGATCAACCGCATTATCTGTTCGGCGGCGTCGGCCAGCAGCGTTGCTCCCTGAGTCAGCGCTTCGGCCGGTGTGATGGGGCCGGGGCAAATGGATAGATACGCCGCCACGCCCAGGTCGTGAACAGCCCCGGCGTCAGGGGCGACCGTTCCGGCCAGAGCGACGACGGGGATGTTTTGCCGCCGGGCGCGGGCGGCGACGCCGGCGATGGTCTTGCCGAAGGCGGTTTGACCGTCCAATTTGCCTTCGCCGGTGATGACCAGGTCCGCCCCGGTGAGTTTTTCATCCAACCGAGCGGCGTCCAGCACAATGTCCACGCCGCGTTCGAGCTTTGCTCCGGCGAAGGCCATCAGTCCGGCGCCCAAGCCTCCGGCCGCTCCTGCGCCGGGCGTATCTCTTACCGCACGGCCGGTCGCGGCTTCGATGATATCAATGATGTGGGCGGCGTTGGTTTCCAGCATCTCCTGCCCGGCCGGGTCCGCTCCTTTTTGCGGACTATAGACCCGCGCTGCTCCCTTGGGCCCCAGCAGGGGATTGGTGACATCACAGGCCACGCGTATGCTTACGCCTTTGAGCCTTTTGACGGCTTCGGTCATGTCGATTTTCGCTGCCTGCCCCATAAGTTCGCCGGTCATGGGTTGTTGGATAAGTTGGCTGCAACGATCGTAAAACCGCACGCCCAACGCCTGGGCCATGCCCGTGCCGCAGTCATTGGTCGCCGATCCGCCGATGCCGATGATCAGCCGTTGGCATCCTTGCTCGACGGCGTCGGCCATCAACTCGCCCAGGCCATAGGTGGTGGTGTGAAGTGGATTGCGCTGAACCTCCGGAACCAAAGGCAAACCGGCCGCTGCGGCCATTTCGATGACCGCCAAGCGATCCGGCAACAAACCGTAGATTGCTTCAACCTTTTCCTGCAAGGGGCCATGCACTTTAAACCGTCGATACGTTCCACCCGTTGCCGCCGTCAGGGCTTCGACGGTGCCTTCGCCGCCATCGGCTACCGGAACTTCCACGATTTGAGTATCCGGCCGCACCCGCCGAATGCCTTCCGCGATGGCCCGGCACGCCTCGATGGAACTGAGGGAATTTTTGAAGGAGTCAGGGGCGATAATGATTTTCATACCGGTGCTTTCTATTAATCAAACAGGCGGAAACGAAGTATCGTCGCCAAAGCGGCCAGGCCGTCCTTCCAGGTGATTTTTTTACCTTCGGTATAGGTGCGGCCGCTGTAGCTGATGCCGACTTCATACACCCGCCAGCCGGCCCTGGCCACTTTCGCCGTCAGTTCCGGCTCCACGCCGAAACGATCGCTTTTGATGATGATGCGCTGAAGCACTTCACGGCGGAATACCTTATAACAGCTTTCCACATCGGTCAGATTAAGGTTGGTGCACATGTTGCTCAGCGTGGTCACAATCCTGTTGCCGACGTAGTGCCAGTAAAAGAGCACCCGTTTTTCCTCCGAGCCGACGAAACGCGACCCATACACCACATCCGCTCGGCCGTCGAGAATAGGTTTGAGCAGGCGGGGGTAATCAACCGGATTGTATTCCAGGTCGGCGTCCTGCACCAGCACGATGTCGCCCCGGGACCGAGCGAATCCGTCGCGCAAAGCCGCGCCTTTGCCTTGATTTCTTGTGTGAGTAATAACCTGAATTGCGGCGTCAGGGTGTTCGGCGACCGTCGTTTCAATTACGGAGGCGGTGTGATCGGTGCTGGCGTCATTAACGATGATGATGTCTTTGGTCAAAGGCACGTCAACCGCCAGGACCCGCTCCACGCACGTTTTGAGCGTCGCCGCTTCATTGTAAACCGGAATAACGATGGAAAGTGTTTTCACCTTTGTTTTTACCCCGTCACAAAAAGCTTACAGAGAATCCGCAACGACGTTGCGTTCACATTCCTGAGTGATTTGCATAATGTCTTCGGCCGAATGGGTTTCACGGATGCGATCGCACAGTTTGGTTTGATGCAAAATGCGGCACAAACGCGCCAGTACGTGGAGATGATGACGGTCATCCTTGGCGCAGGTCATGAAGAATACATCCGTCAACCGACCATCCGGTGCGCCAAAGCCGATGCCTTGCACCGTTCTGGCGACAACGATAATGGGTTCCGCCAGGGCGTAGGGCATGGGCCGCCGCGGATGCGGAATTGCTACCCCGGCTTCCATCGCTGTCGAGCACAGGTCTTCCCGCTGGATAAGCGCTTCGAGGAGTCCTTCACCGTCAAAAACCAGGCCGGTTTCACCTGCCAGGGCGATTAAATCGCGCAGCACACTGGTGCGAGTTCGCGAAGACAGATTCGGCGCGATGGCTTCCGGTCGCAATAAGGGGGTAACTACCAGTTCATCGGCCGGACGCTGGCGATGAAGCTGCATCCCGGCGTCTACGGTCTCATGATGTTCCGTCGAGTGGGAAACCATCCGTTGGCCCAGCCATTCCGTCAGCTCCGCCCGGTTGAAGCGAAACTGGCCCGACACCTTCTGACAGGGAACTTCGCCCCGCTGGGCCATCCGTTCCACGCGGCGAACTTCCAGACCTAAAAAGCTGGCGGCCTGGGCCAAATTCATCTGTCCATAAGGCATTTTTTGCTGGGTTCCTACGGGTTTTTCGTTCGCAAAGTCCTAATTATAGCAGACTTAGGGTGACTTCGTCAATTTTATTTGGCCGGGTCGGTTTGGGTTCCAGGATTTGCAGCAAGCCTCTTGACAGACGGGATTTATCGGTTAAGATGCCTTATCCCGCCTGAGGTAAAGACCTCTCGCGGAGAGTTTTTTCCCCGATAGCTCAATTGGCAGAGCGAGCGGCTGTTAACCGCTAGGTCGTAGGTTCGAGCCCTACTCGGGGAGATCGGTTTTTTAAGGGTTGTTTTCTGCCTTGACGGTTAACGCGACCGCCTTATGATGGTAAACCCTCGGGGCATATTCATAACCTATTGCTATCAAAGGATTACGCACGTGTGTCCCAACAGGATATGGTTCTCTGTTTCGACGCCGAGAGTTAGGAATTCAAAAGCAATCGTGGGGATTGGTTTCGTACCCCGAAAAAACGAAATAAAACTCTCAAATTCTCTGTTTAACACCCATCTCTGGGTTAACAATCCTGTCCAATTCGGACCCCGAAAGCAACCGTTTCAAACTTCCCGTGAATACGTTAGGACAGACTATCATTGTTTGCTGCCGGGATTAGGCGGAAATGGACAGTTTACCTTCACCGGATTATACAGTCTGTTCAATCATTGTTCGACATTTCGGAACCACAGGAGGCAACATGTCAGCTACATATAAATGTTTGAAGGTCTTCCTCTGTTCGGCATCCGGTACCACGTCAGAGGAAAAGGCAGTATGCGAAACGATAGAGAATATCAATCGTGTGACCCGTGATCATTTGGCGATCGAATTCCACCTTGTTAAGTGGCAGGAATTCGCTCCGCGTACGCCCGACCTTTCCAAGACACGCAAGCAATCCGAGTACAACGACTTCGTCAAAGAATGCGATATCTTCATTCTTTTGCTTTGGAAGAGGCACGGTAGCTACGAACCTGGCCAGGACCGGACCAATCTCGAACGTGAGGTAGATGAAGCGGTCAAGCGGGTCAAGCGCGGCGACAAGATGATGATGTTGACCTATTTTCGGAATTTTGAGGTGTCAGCAACACCCAATGATCAGGAAAAAGGCGTCATCACTTTGCGCTCATATCTCCATAAAGAAGGAATCACCTATATCGCATACGGAGAGATTAACGAGTTTGCGGATCGCTTCCTTCCCGACCTCTACGAGACCTTGCTTCAGTTCGAGTTCAACACCCCGCAATACCGTGCGCTACGTGCATTCTGGCAGTTCGGAGTTCCTGCTGACGATTCAACACCTCTTCCCCCTACGTTGGTCATTGGGTATCCTGGAATGAACCGAGCATACATGCGGCTTCCGCAACAAGACGTGAAGTTGTGGCTTCGTCGGCTTGTGCCGAACATCGTCTATGAGGACCACCGTGCGCTTCAAAAACTAGACAAGATGCTGAGGGTCATCAGGATGACAAATTCTCATACCTGCACGCTTGCTAATCTTCCTGATAACTGGCGCCGCGCCAATAGATGTTGGATATGCATCCCGCGCAACTATATCGCTTTAGAACGGCTCAATCACCATTCTCACCACGCATGTTTCTCAGTTCATCCATCAGAAGGAGATCAGGACGCTTGGTTTACATGGAAAGGAGGACATTCCTGTCGCAAACATCCTGTCAGATCACCGCTTGCGGTCTATTTGCGACTTCAGAGGAAGGGAGACGATCTCTCCAGAGAGTGGAACCGCAACCTCCGAGACGTTGTTGCACGTGACTACGCTATCATCGCGAGATTCCCTATAGAAGACAAGGAAATCCCCATGCGAGAAGGACACCTCATGGAGTACTTCATTGGTGGAATTCGTGGGCTTGGTACATGGGGTGCAACTTGGTTTATGGATCACAGGGCACATAAGTTGACGGACTGCCAGGGATGGGGTCCATATCAGCGTTTGTTGGAGGTGACCTACAAAGACGGACATATTCACGATGTGAAGGACGTATCCGAAGAGTCGCCTAGTGACTTCAAGCATCAATTGGACGAGAAGTACATACTCCGTGAGATTGATAAAGTGAGAGCTGGCGGGTGACAAAAAATGACATACAATGGTACCCAACAAACTAGCAAGATGCACTACCGAACAACCACATCGAACGCAACCCCATGAAGGCCGACGGCGGTCTTCACAACGTAGTTCATGCTTGGCGTTAATCTGACCACGCAAGCCGTGAGTTTCACCATGTCATTCCCTCACGTTTACAGTTAACAACCCCGTTGCCTTCGCACTTCCAATCCGTCATCTTCTTCTGTGGGGTAAGTAATAGATAGCACAACTGTTAACCCGACGGTCGATGATTCGGGCGTAAGGTAAAGGGCGTTGAAAGCGGCTTTCACAAGGAGTAGTGAGCCCTGTAAGCAATCTGTGTGCAGGTTTTTGATAACAGAAAAGAGGGGGCCGGCATGTTTTGGGTTTATATCCTGATAAATCGAACTGCGGGGAAACGCTATGTCGGTCAAACCGACGATCTGGATCGCCGGTTGGAGGAGCATAACGGACAAAGCGTAAAACGTCTGCTGTTTCTGGTTGAGGGTTATCGAATTTCATAAAATAATAAGGTTAATGGAAAAACCGGTGTACTAGCGGTATTTGTTTGTGCGAAATCACTACGGAAGGTTTATTTTGACAGGATGGGGATGGGCCGGTATAGTCGCCGTGCAGAGTGTCAGGCCAAATGGAGTTGGTAAACCCTGCAAACATTTATGGTGTTATATTGAGTGTAATCGCTGTTATACCAGCACGTTACGATTCAACTCGCTTCCCCGGAAAAGTTCTCGCGAATGAAACGGGGAAATACCTTATCCAGCATGTCTATGAGCAGGTGGTCAAGGCCAAGCTGGTGGAAGAGGTGCTGGTGGCGACGGATGATGAGCGGGTGATCGCGGCGTGTCGGGAATTTGGGGCCAAGTGCGTGACGACGCGGCGGGAGTGCCCCAGTGGAACGGACCGGGTGGCGGAGGCGGTGTCGGGAACGCCGGCGGATATGGTTATTAATGTCCAGGGGGATGAGCCGGAGGTGAACCCGGATCATGTGGATGAACTGGTGCGGGCGCTGCAGGAGGATGAGTTCGCGGATATTTCAACGCTGGCGACGGTGATGGTGCGGGATGATCCGGCGATATTTGAACCCAATGTGGTGAAGGTAGTGACGAACTGGGAGGGGCATGCGTTGTATTTTTCGCGAGCACCGATTCCTTATCGCCGTGATTATCAAGATGAAGCCAAGCCGGTATATCGGCGGCATATCGGAATGTACGGTTTTCAGCGGGACAAGCTGATAGAATTTACCGAATATGAACCGGCGATGCTGGAGCAGGCGGAAAAACTGGAACAGTTACGGGCGTTGGAAAATGGCATGACCATCGTCGTGCGGGATGTACGGCATCCGGCGACGGGGATTGATACGCCGGAACAGTACGCTGAGTTTGTTAAGCGTTACAAAGGCGGATAAATGCATGGGGAGAACTATAGGCACGGTATTTAGTTGCGGGAGAATGTCTTTTGAGCACGAATGATCTGCTGGGCAGTGTTAGTAAGTTATCGGATGAGACGGAGTTTTATACGCCGGTGCCGAAGGGGTATGAAGTTGGGCGATGCAAATACGTGGTGATTTGTGGGACGGTGATGAGCGGGTTGGGCAAGGGAATCTTTTCATCAAGCCTGGCGAAGCTGTTGCAGGATAAGGGACTAAAGGTGGCGCCCATCAAGCTGGAGGGATATCTGAATATCGATTCGGGAACGCTGAATCCGTTTCGGCACGGGGAAGTGTTCGTGCTGGATGACGGCATGGAATGCGACATGGACCTGGGGACGTATGAGCGGATGCTGGATCAGGATTTGGCGCGGGCGAATTTCGCCACCAGTGGGCAAATTTACACCAGCGTACTGCAAAAAGAGCGACACGGGGATTATCTGGGACGGGACGTGCAGATGATTCCGCACGTAACCGGTGAAGTAAAGATGCGGCTGCGGGAACTGGCCATGCGGAGTAATGCGGACGTGGTGTTCGTGGAGGTGGGCGGGACCATCGGGGATGTGGAGAATGCGTACTACGTGGAGGCGCTGCGGGAACTGGCGTACGAGGAGGGGCCAAATTCGGTGTGCTTTGTGGCGCTGACGTATGTATTGGAGCCGCCGACGCTGGGGGAACAGAAATCCAAGGCGGCCCAACTGGGTATCAAGCGGTTGATGGAGTGGGGTGTGCAGCCGCATATCGTGGCGTGTCGGGCGGAGAACCCGGTGATTGAAAAGGTGCGGCAGAAGATCGCCCAGTACACCAACGTGCCGCTGGCACGGGTATTCAGCATGCACGATTGTCCGAGCATTTACATGGTGCCGCGGATGTTGCGGGAGGCGGGTTTGGATTTCGAGGTGATTCGGCTGCTGCAACTGGACCAGCGGGTGGATTTGATGCACGAACGTATGGCGTGGCTGAACTGGTGCGACTTCGTGGAACGGCTCAAAAATATTCAGCACCAGGTCAATATCGGCATTACCGGCAAGTACACATCGCTGCGCGACAGTTACGCCAGCATTATTCACGCCTTGGAGCACAGCGGGGCGCATCTGGACGCCCATGTAAACATTCGCTGGATTGACACCAGCCAGGTGACCGGCGACAACGTAGCGGAAAAACTTGACGGTCTGCACGGCATTATCGTACCGGGCGGTTTTGGCACGCGCGGGGCGGAAGGAAAAATCGAGTGCATTCATTACGCCCGCGAACACAAGCTGCCGTACCTGGGGATATGCTTCGGATTCCAGATGGCGGTGATCGAATTTGCCCGCAATGTCTGCGGCCTGGAAGGAGCCGACAGTACGGAAATTCAAGCCAGGTGCAAGCATCCGGTGATTGATATTCTGCCGGAGCAGGAAGGCATAAAGGGTTTGGGCGGGAATATGCGGCTGGGCGGCAAGGATGTGGCCATTGCTCCTGGGACGCTGGCGTGGCGGCTGTTTGGCGAGAAGGAACGGGTACGGATGCGGTTTCGTCATCGCCTGGAAGTGCGGCCGGATTATATCGACACGCTCACCGAGCACGGCATGGTGTTTTCAGGTAAGGCCCCCGGCGAACCGATTATGCAGATAATGGAATTGCCGGATCATCCCTACTTCGTAGGCACGCAAGCGCATCCGTGCATGACGAGCAGGCCGCTGCGGCCGCAGCAAATGTTCGTGGGATTAGTCGCGGCGGCGAAGCGCTGTGCGTATCCCCAGGAGAATTTTCCGGCCCCGGCGGAGGTGGTGGAGCAGTTGATGCGACAATGGACCATAGCAGCACAGGAGAAAGCGCATGGGCGACGAAGCCGACAAAAAACCTAGCGTGATTCACGATGAAGACTGGAAGCAGCAGGCTCAGAAGGAGAAAGAGAAATTTTCCGAGACCAAGGAGGCCGAAGGGACAACAACGCAGGGCGGAAAAGCGGCGGGGGCTTATGAGGACATGCCGCCGGCGAGCTTCTTGACGCTGGTGAATTCACTAGTGGTGCAGACGCTCTATAGTTTGGGCCGCCTGGGCGACCCTGAAAGCAAGAAGGCGCCACCGGTAAATTTGGACCTGGCCAAGCATCATATCGATATGCTGGGCGTGTTGGAAGAAAAGACCAAAGGCAACCTCACCGCCGAAGAAAGCCAGGGTCTGTCTATGGCGCTGCATGAAATGCGAATGCTATACGTCCAATCCGCATCATAAATAGATTGGGAATACAAACATGAAATATTGCGCAATAATCATTTTGATAATGACTTTTTTTTTGGCGGGGTGTGCGCCGCAGGGTGTGGTGATTCGCCCGGCGCCGGCGCCGGATGGGTTGAAGGAAACGGTAATTGCCGCGGATGAGGGGTGGTTTGTTTGGGATAAAATCGCGGTGATTGATGTCGATGGCGTGATGACCAATGCCGCTGAAACCGGGCTTTTGGGCGGAGGGACCGGTGAAAACCCGGTGAGTTTGTTTGTCGAAAAGCTCAGCCGGGCGGCCGGAGATAAGCGGGTGAAAGCGGTGGTGTTGCGGATTAATTCACCCGGTGGGACGGTGGCGGCCAGCGACGCCATGCACCACGCCCTGCGGGAATTCAGAAGGACGACGGGCAAGCCGGTAGTGGCGTGCATGCTGGATATGGCCGCCAGTGGGGGGTACTACCTTGCTTGCGGTTGCAATGGGATTATGGCCCAGCCGTCAACGGTAACGGGCAGCATCGGGGTGATTTTTCAGACGATCAGCTTCGAAGGCACGATGGGCAAAATCGGTATGAAGGCGACAGCAGTCAAGTCAGGCGAACTCAAGGATATTGCCTCGCCCCTGAAGGATTTAAGCCCGGCGGAATACCGGGTGCTCCACGGCGTCGTGATGGGCTTTTTTAAACAGTTCACCGATGTGGTACTGGACGGACGGCCGAATTTGACGGCCGAAGCGCTGGAGCCGCTGGCCGACGGTCGGGTGTTTACCGCCCAGGCAGCCCTGGAGGCGGGGCTGATCGACCGGATCGGATACCCGGACGAAGCAACGGCATGGGCGAAGAAACTGGCCGGAACGGATAGGGTCAAGGTGGTGATGTACCACCGGCCTATGGGGTATGCGCCGAATTATTACGCTGCGTGGGATGGATCAGCAAAAACCGGGGCGCTTTTGAACATCGAGTTGCCGCAGTGGCTGCAAAGTTCCGGGCCGCAATTCTTGTACTTATGGCAGCCATAGGTCGATAAATTCAAAAAACTATAATGCAACTATAGCATACCGCACAGCAGTAAGAAAAACCTTCGGATATTACGCTTATTCCGCATAAATTGCCTGTTTTATCGGGGGAAGATTGGTTTCTCATATAAAGTTTGAGAGAATCTCTGGTTATTTTGATTATTTTATGCTATAAAAGTATATATTCGCTGTGGTTAAGGTCCATCCCGCAGGAGGGCGGAAAGCACCGCTCGGGTGCGGCCGCAAAAACAACGCCGGAGAAAAAGAATGAGAACGTTTGTCTGTTTCACAACAACGTTGGTATTTGTCCATTTTTTTATTATAACCTGTGTCTGCCGAGGGGCGGATTATTACGTTAATCCGGGCGAGTCCATTCAGGCCGTGATTGATACAAGCACCTACGGCGATACGGTGCATGTCGCGGCGGGGACGTATATAGAAAATCTGGCACTCAAAAACGGCGTGGCCCTACTCGGCGCCGGGGCCGCGACAACCACGATCGACGGCGGCCAAGCCGGATCGGTCATCACTTCCGACGGTTGCGATCCGAATACCCTCGTCGACGGCTTTACCATCACCAACGGCAGCGGCCATGATGGGGGCGGTTACACGCTCGGCGGCGGCATGTACAATCTAAACGCCTGTTTGGTCGTCGCCCATTGCGTGTTTACCGGCAACGCAGCAAGTTATTACGGCGGCGCGATGTATAACAACGTCGGCCACGTCACCGTCAGCGAGTGCGAATTCACCGGCAACACCTCGAGCATGTCCGCCGGCGCCATTTATAACGACCATTGCGCCATGACCGCCGATCACTGCACCTTCACCACGAACACGGCGACTTATTACGGCGGCGGGATCTACAACTATTACGACAGCGACCTGACCATCAGCGACAGCACCTTTACCGGCAACAGCGCCGCCGAACAGTGCGGCGGCATCTATAACAGCGTCAGTCACGCGGCTATCACCCGTTGTACGTTTAGCGGCAATACCTCCACCTCCGTGTCCGGCAAGGGTGGTGCGGTATGCAACAACTCCGGCGGCGAGATAGTCCTGACCGACTGTGGCTTTACCAACAACAGTTGTGCTTATGGCGGCGCATTAGCCATACTTTCCAACAGCAGCGGATCGGCCGCCTCCTGCACCTTTACCGGCAACAACGCCACACAATCCGGCGGCGCCGTCAACTGTGCCACCAACATCGGAGCGACTTTTACGGACTGCACATTTACCGCCAATTCCGCCGCTTTTTACGGCGGCGGGATTTACTGCGGCTACCAATGCACTTTTAGCGATTGCGAATTTATCGACAACACCGCCAGCACCGGCGGCGGCGCGTATCTGATCTATGGAGCGCCGTTGATCAGCCGCTGTACGTTCGATAGCCCGGGCGTCACCAACTCCAACGGCGGCGCCATCGCCAACGCCACCAGCAGCGAAGCGAGGATCACCGACTGCGTGATTTGCCGCCAGACCGTCTCCAACAACGGCGCGGCCATTTTCAACAGCTCCGGCCGGCCTTATATCGTTAATTGTTCGATCTTCGCCAACGTCGCGGGGGTTCACGGCGGAGCGATATTCAATAGCGGCAGCGACGTCACCATCGCCAACTGCTTGATCAACACCAACACCGCCGACCATTATGGCGGCGGGATATGCACGTATAACGGTTCGCTGAATCTCAATAACACGCTGATCTACAACAATAACGCCGATCAAAATGGCGGCGCGATGTACAATCAATCCTGCAATCCTCTCATCACCAATTGCATTCTCTGGGGCAACACCGCCGACACCGGCGACGAAGTGTACAATTACCCCACCAACACCACGCCGGTTTATACCTACAGCAATATCCAGGGTTGCGGCGCAAGCGGGGCCGGTTGGGTCACGTCGCTGGGAACGGATAACGACGGCAACATTGACCAGGATCCGTGTTTCGTGGATCCCGACGGCGACGACGACACACCCGGCACACTCGACGACAACCTGCGCTTGGGGGCAGGTTCGCCGTGTATCGACGCCGGGCATAACCGGTATTACACCGTGGACATTGCCGATTTGGATCAGGATGGCCATACCACCGACGCGGTTCCTTGGGATGTCGATGGTCTGAATCGCTACGGCGATGATCCGGCTGCCGCCGATACCGGCGTGAGCCTGTTTAACGGCCATCCCGTCGTTGATATGGGGCCGTGCGAGCGACAAACGCCGGTCAAAATTCCCGGCGACATCAACGGCGATGGTTCGGTGGACATGTCGGACCTGGCGATTCTGGCCGCGAACTGGCTGGAAAATAACAGCTAAATTTACATTCGGAAAATTACTTTCCGGGTTGACAGGCGGCCCATTTATCGTAAAATAGGGGTATTACTTGTCGGCAAATCGTGTCAAGTTTTGTTGGGTTATCTTTAAGGAGAGTCAAGATGCCTTACGAAATTTCGGCGGATGATGACAATCAGATCGTTATCGCAAGGGTTTTTGGGCGGGCGACGCGCGACGACCACCACGCTGCACGCGAAGCCATCGCCCGAGTGTGCGCGGAAAAACAATTCTGGCGTGCGCTGGTTAACCTGCAGGACTTGCAAACGGAAGGCGTAGTCACCACCGCGGGAGCCTTTGATTTTGGCAAGGAAGTTGCCGACGATGTGCGACTCAAGGGCGTTCGTATGGCTCATGTTCTTCCCAGGAACGACGACTCGCGTAACGATGTGACGTTTGCCGTCACCGTTGCCGCCAATCGCGGCGGCGTCATCGGAAAATTCAATACGATTAAAGAAGCACGGAAATGGCTGTTGCGTGATAATAGAGAAATCAACGTACATAAAAAGCATCTAAAGAGAGCAATTCGATGAAGTCACTCCGGCGAGCAAAATGGATGTTGGGATTTGTGGCTTTGGGGTTACTGGTGTCCGGTGTAACGGTTTGGCCGCTGGTGAGTGAACTGAAATGGCTGGCGCACGTCGTTTGGGGTGAAGGTGAGCCAACCGGTGAAGTGCACGGGTTTATCCTGCGAACGATTGATGGATTGCAGGCGACCAAGGTCCAGTATCCATTTTTGTTATATGGTTTTGACTGGCTGGCGTTCGCGCATATTATGCTGGCGATTTTATTTTTGGGAGCGATGCGCGATCCCGTGCGGAATATCTGGGTGGTGCAATGCGGGCTGATTATGTGCGCGTTGATTCCGGTATTGGCGGGTATCTGCATTCCGTTGCGCGGATTGCCGCTTTGCTGGTTTTGGGCGGATTTCGCCTTCGCCCCGGCCGCGGCCGTGCCGCTCTGGATTGCCTTGCGGGATATTCGCAAAGCAGAAAGAGGAAAAGCAACAACGGCCTTTTAGAATAAGACGGGCGCAGCCTCCTGAGGACTGCGCCCATACATACCTGACTATGAGACCTGCCTAAATTTAAATTGCTGGTCGGGCATCAACTCCTTTCATCCCCGCACTGAAGGTTTTGGGTTGCTTCGCGAAGCCTAACGGGTCCCCTACTGCACTTATACCACCAGGAAAATGTTATTTTTATCGTGGACGACACAGGCAGATATGGCCTCCCAGGTTTTCGTTCTTGTTCTTTGTTCAATGTCATATTTTCTGTTTCCATGGTTAAGATACCCTTAGATTAATTGCCGAGATACGAATCCGTTGGATCCTGGGCGTGGCCGCCGTTCCATAAACCAATTCGTTTGTCGGGGTTTTGCGGATCGGCGACATTCCAATGGGTGTAGATATTGTCCTCGTCAATGCCGACCAGAGGAGTTTCGCATCGTTTTACATGTGTATCAGCGAATAGAACGTTCTGCATTTCATAGGCATGATTAGGGGAATTCCCAGCGCGGTTTTCGTCGGCTTTTCCCGTCCAGTCATCATCCTTTACCACCGGGGCATTACCGGCGAGGGTATTCCATACACCGGTTTCGTTACAATAGGCGTTGTTTATGTCGGCCATAACGGCCATATCACTGTGCACATCCCCCTTTAGCGGCGCCGCCCAGGGGTCGTTATAAGAATAAGACAGATTGGTCATGGAACGGAAATCATTAAGATCCCCCCATTTTTGAGGAACAGGCCAACCTTTGCTTCGGCATAGATCCATCACTTCCTGTAAATCCATTTCCTCGGCCACCTCCGAAGAAGGGCATATAAGCATATTCGGAACCAGGTCTTCGTATTTAATCAGCAGATACAAACACCCGCCGACCGTAGGCTCCGAGTCCCATTGGTTAAACGTCGGGTTCACCCAGCGGGTATAGGTGTTTTGGCCGGAAGCGTTATAAAGCCCCATGCCAAATTGGGCGTCAGGGCGAACGTTCTCTCCCCACACGATGGGATAAGCTTCTCGGTAGTCATTATTATATAAGGCGATAGCTTTACCGATGCCATTAAGCTGAGTCGCACATTTTATTTGATTAGATGGTTCACGCCCCCCCCTATAACGCGGCATAATATTAACAATAAAGATACTTAGAAGGACAATAAAAATAACTACCAACAGCAATTCAATCACAGTAAACGCTTTTTGGGTGCGCATAGAGTGTCCTTTCCGATTTTAGCGCGGAGATTGGGTTCATAACGCTCAAAGCAAGGCCGGAAGCGCAAAGTTTCCGCGCAGAGTGAAAAACAGGATATTACAGACCGAAAGATCCGTTGGGGCGGGGTCGGAAAGGCGGGAAGGAAATGAGAAAAATTATGAATATAAATAATAACAAAAATGATGATTCGCTCACCCGGCCGACGCCACAGCAGGGCTGATTAAGCGTTTTGGGTTATTTCATAGGCATTGTCTCCAAAATGAAAATGTTTCTACCATATTATAGCACAATTTTGGCACTATGCAAATCATCGGCAATTTTTTTTGAAATTCTTGAGCCTTTAATTGCCCAGGTAGGAATCCATCAGGTCCTGAGCATGACCGCGATCCCACCGGCCGATGTGTTTATCTGCTTTATCCCGGTCAGGGATGTCCCAATGGGTGTAGATATTGTCTTCCTGAATGCCGACCAGCGGCGTTGGGCACCATTGAGCGTGATGATCGGCAAAAAGAACATTCTGGCCGGTCGAACGATGGTTGGGTGAATTGCCCGCGCGGGAACTACCATCCGGTGCTGCGCCTGCTTGAGGAGTGATACTGCCGATCACAGTTGCGTAAGCGGGATTGCGGTCGGCTAATAGCACCAAAGCTGACGTGGCGGAATCGTCCAGGGGCGCAGCCCATGGGTCATTATAAGCATAAGAAAGATTCGCCATACTGTGGAAATCGTTGAGATCATTCCAGCCTTCGGGAACAAGCCAGCCGTTGTTCTGGCAGGTTGAGACCGCCAGTGCCAAGTTTGATTCCACTGCCAGGGGGTCAGCCGGACATAAAAATTCTTTTGGTTGTGCGTCTTCATAGACAATAAGCAGATAAAGGCAGCCGCCCGCGGTAGGCTCCTGATTCCATTTTTCCAGAGCGGGAAGAATCCTTTTGCCAAACTGTCTGAAGTCAGGGTCCACCCAACGGGTATAGGTGGTGGCCCCGGGAGCGTTATACAGGCCCATCCCGAATTGGGCGTCGGATCGTACCGCATCACTCCATATGATGGGATTCTGACATTTATAGTCACAATTATACAGGTGAAAATAGTTGGCAATGGTGTGCAGATTATTTTGGCAGGTTTGGCGTTTAGCCATAGAACGTGACCGGCTCAAAATAGGCAGAAGAATTAACGCCAATAACAAAATCACAACGCCTATAATCAAAACTTCGATTTTCGTGAGGCCCTTGTGTGATGTCATGATTCACCCCTTTCTTGTTATGACAGTTCAATCGACTTATCGAATCGGTCAGTAAACCGGGGTTAAAAACATCGCATAAATCCGCGTTCATCCGCGCAATCCGCGGTTGGAAATTTAACGCAGCAGGCGGCGGGCGCGGAGGAGTTCGGCGACGCTCCAGGCCTGGGCGATGCAGGCGCCGGGACGGTGCGGCGGGTCGCCGTCGAAGACTTCGGAAATACTGCCCAGGCAGGCATTGTCAAAAAGGTGTTGTTGCAAGCCTTCGAGCATGTCGGCGGCTTCTTTGCGGGCCTCGGCGCTGAACTTGTTGACCTTGAGGAATGCTTCAATGAACGGCCCCATCAGCCAGGCCCAGACCGTACCCTGATGGTAGGCGCTGTCGCGGCTAAACTGGTCGCCTTCATAACGGCCGCGATAGCGGCTGTCGCGCGGGCTAAGGCTGCGCAGGCCAAACGGCGTCCACAAGTGTTTGCGAACGGCGGCGATCACATCCTGCTGACGCGGCAACGAAAGCGGGCTGAACGGCAGCGACACGGCGAAAATCTGGTTGGGCCGCACCGCGCCATCGGGCCTGCCGTCGGGGAAAATACAATCGAAGAGGCATTTTTCCGCGGGATTCCAGAAAAGGCGATTGAAGCTTTCTTCAGCGCATTGGGCTTTTTCGGCCCAGCGTTGCCGCTCAGCGTCATCATGTGCGGTTTCGGCCATGATGTTCAGGCCGTTGATCCACAAGGCGTTGATTTCGACGGGCTTGCCATAACGCGGCGTAAAGACTATCCCCCCGCATTTGGCGTCCATCCAGGTAAGTTGAGTATGCTCATCCCCGGCGGTAATCAAGCCGTCAGTGTCGGCGTGGATGTTGTCGCGCGTGCCGCGTTCGTAGCAGGTGAGGATTTCCGCCAGCACGGAGCGAAAAAGTTCATTAAATGTGCAGTGGTCTTCGCTGACGAGAAAATATTGATAAGCGGCATTAACATACCATAGGGAGGCGTCCACGCTGTTGTAGTGCGGCGGGCCGCCGTAATCATCGAAGCGGTTGGGAATCATGCCTTCATCGAGCGCCCCGGCGAAAGTGGCGAGAACTTCGCGAGCTTCAGCAAACCGTCCGGTGCACAACAGCAGACCCGGCAAAGCAATAAATGCATCACGTCCCCAATCGGCGAACCAGTGGTAACCGGCCAGAATGGTGGTCGAATCTTTTGTTTCATTGATGCGGCGGCGAACGATAAACTGATCGGCCGCCATCGTCAGGGCGTGGTCGATATCATCTTGGGCGTCAGCCAGGGTGATGAGTTCCTGTCGTCGGCCGCGAAGCCGATCAGCCGCGTCTTCGGCGTTGAGATCCATCGGCCCGGGACGTGAAAGATTTGGTGTTGCCGCCGCCACCAGTGTAATTTCCCTGTCGCCGGTGAATTCCGCTGAAAACGCACCCGGCGCCCAGACATCTTCGTAGTCATGTTGACCGCGTCGAGTCTCCATACGATAGCGCATGGCGTACCACCAATCCGCGCCGCGATCGAATGATGCGCCCCGGCACAAAAGGTGCATGGCGGGATCGGCGGGATTGAGGCCGTGGACGGTGACAATATTTTCCTCGGTCAAAGTCACCTGCAAAGAGGCGGATGATGACTGTGTGGCGTGAAAATCGCGCATGGCCGCCATCGGCATCAGGATAAATCTCACCGGGCTGACGCCGCCGCGAAAAGTATAACGCACCACAAGGACGTCGTCCTCGTAGCACAAATACACGCTTTTAACAATGCTCATTCCTCCTGCTTCGAATTCAAAATGCACCCCCTCGTCGCGTCGAAAACGCTGTAAAAAACGATAACCCTGCGGATGCAGCCTGTCGGAGAACTCAAACGTGCTGAGTTCGAATTTTTCACCGGCGATTTCGACCGTTTCCAACAGATTCGAGAGCATGACGACGCGCTCGACGGGAGGCCGCAGGGACGCGATAAGCAAACCGTGATAACGGCGCGTATTACACCCCAAAACCGTACCGGAAGCATAGCTGCCGCGCTGGTTGGTCAGCAGCCACTCTTTATCAAGCAGTCCGTTGAGATCGGCGGGGTCGATAGCCGTTGTCCCCGCCGCCGGGGCCTGTTCATCCATGATTTGCGGATTCATCCTTTGACTGTCGCCTCGCACACCCGCCGACAGCGGCTGCGCAGGTTATCCAGCACGTTCATGAAGTTAATGTATGAATCGTAAGGACTGTCATAAGGGTTGAAATACTTGTGGACGTCTCCGTCGGAAAACCACTTGGTGCACATGTAATAGAAGTGATCCGAAGTTTGCAGCATACGCCAATCGCGAAGAATTTCCTCGTCGCCGGTTTCCTTGACGAGGTTTTCCATACGGTATAATTCATACAGGGCATTGGACTGCATGGCGTTACCCAGCCAGGCGGACAAGTCGCGTTCGATGTCGGCCCAGCTAATCATATGGGGCACATCCATTTCACCCATGGCCGGATGGGTGTCGATCACCTGGCTGGGCGTGAGAAAATCGTTGTCAGGATGTCTGAGAATCTCCTCGGGCAAATGGCGAAGAAATTCAAAAATGCCGGTGTCCTCCCATTGATGTTCGCCGAGGGTTTCGTAATCCATGAATAAATTGACGGTAAAACCGTTGCCGTTGACCTGATTGACCCATTGAGCGAATTTCGGCGCTGTAAGGGGCCACTCTTCCCATCCGCGATTGCCGAAGCGAAAAGCGATGTCGTCGCTGAGGCGGTAATTTTTCGTTAGCAGCTTAAGGCCTTTGACGCCCGGAGCGGTGTAGATATAGTTGGGACTGCGATAACCAAGTACATGATCGGCGCCTTCACAGCAAATGCCGTCGAAACCCATCTCGCGGGCGAAAGCCGCTACATCGTTGTTATAGACCAGTTCGGTGTTGCGAAACACGCGCGGGGTTTGGCCGAAAAGGTTTTTGATTTTTTTTTGGTGCAGGCGAATTTGCTCCGCAAACTCATCGCGAGAGTAAAGAAACGAAAGGCTGTGAAAGTAGGTTTCCGAAAGGAATTCCACGCACCCGGTTTCGTTGAGGGCGTGAAACGTGCTCATTACTTCCGGCATCCAGCGCTCAAACTGCTCCATGGCCGCGCCGGTAATGCTGTAAGCAATACGAAAACGTCCGTCGAATCGACGAATCAAATCGAGCATAAGCCGGTTGGCGGGCAGGTAGCATTTATGTGCCACCTTGCGGCAAATCTGCTCGTTCTTATAGTCGTCGAAATAGTTGCGATCGTTGTCGAAAACGCTGTAACGCCGCAGCCGTGACGGTTGATGCACCTGGAAGTAAAAACACACTGATGCCATGCGAGAACCCCTTCGTTGATCTCAATTGTAAATTTTACTGATTATACGCCTTTTGCTTTTCGCCGTGTCGGATATTTCAACTCAAGCCTTATACGGCAACAGGCGATTGCGCCATCCGATACACCTCCATCACCTGTTGTGCGGAAGTCGTCCAGTTGAACTTACGAACTTCAAAATTGCCGTGTTCGCGGAGTGTCGAATGTAGTGGTGGATGCCGTAGAACCGCCACGATCTTGTTGGCCATCTCATTGATGTCCCAGAAATCGACCTTTAAGGCATGCGTGAGCACTTCGGCCACGCCGCTTTGCTTGCTGATGATAACCGGGACGTCATTACGCAGGGCTTCCAGCGGCACCAGGCCGAACGGCTCGGAAACGCTGGGCATGACAAACAAATCGGCCATCTGGAAAACGCGATCAACGTCCTTGCCGCGGAGGAAACCGGTAAAGAGCACCTTGTGGCCGATGCCCATTTCGGCGGCCATCTCGATGGTTCGGCGGATCATATCGCCCGAACCGGCCATGACAAACTTGACGTTGTCCATGACCTCGAGCACTTTCTTGGCGGCGGCCAGGAAATACTCCGGTCCTTTCTGCATGGTAATGCGCCCCAGAAATAATACGATCTTTTCATCCTTGCTGATGCCCGGATTGACAAATCCGACAACGCTGCCGTCGCGGTCGATGGCGTTATACACGACTTCAACCTTTTCCGCCGGAACCGCATAGCGGTTGACAACAATATTTTTTGTCAGATGGCTTACCGCAATCACTTTATCCGCGGCGTGCATACCCTGACGTTCGATGTCATATACCATCTGATTGACGTGTTCGCCGCTGCGATCAAATTCCGTGGAATGAATATGCACCACCAAGGGTTTTCCCGAGAGGGCGGATACAGCCATACCCGCCGGATAAGTCATCCAGTCGTGAGCATGAATAACGTCGAATTCCTCCTCTCGCGAAATCCAGGCCGCCAGCTTGGCGTATCGCTGCACTTCCTGATACAAATCTCGCCCGTAATGATCACCGCCGGCGATATCTGGAAGATCCAACTCCAATCCAAACGATTCTCCTGCTAATTGGCGGGCTTTGCGCAATGCCTCTTCATAATCCTGCGGAGTTTGATAAGGAGTCATCATACTCGGTAATGTGCGAAAGATTACGCGCGCCAGTTCTGATCCTCCAAACACATCTTTCCCACTTATTCGGCCGAGAGCGTGCGGGTGAGCCATTTTTACATGTGTAGCGTGAACTCCGGTGATGGGTTTGGGCAGCACAAAAATAACCTCCGTGCCCATCTGGCTCAATGCACGAGTTAACCCATAACACGCCGTTCCCAACCCGCCGGAGATAAACGGCGGGAATTCCCATCCCAACATTAGTACTTTCATGGCGACACCATTCGGTAAATTGTTATTTTGTGAAACGTTTCCATCAATACGGATACTGCTTTCCGCACACTATCCACTCTCCCCAGTCGACCGGTTCGCCCATAAATGTCCCATTTCGCCGAAATTCGCCGAAATTATAACAAATTATTACACAACCTTGAGTATAAAGCAAGAAAACCTCGAAATTTACTTACAATTCTCCATAACTTTGCACTACGAAGGCCCTTGGTCGTTATGCGCAAACCTTTACCTTGCGGCAACCGTGGTAAAATTGTGATTTTCTATGTCACAAATCCGTACTTCGACGGTTTTTTACCTTCGATTCCCTCAACGAAATGTCAGGCCCCTTCTGAAAGACAACAAACCGGCTCGCCTTTTCGTTTCGGGTGGTCGCAAGTCTTTAAATTTAATGTCTCCAAGCATTAAACGCCTGGATAACTCACGACTTATTTTCTATCGGCTAAAGGACGGACCAGGATTAGGCAGCATGAGCGATTTTTCTTCATTGTCATCTTTATAATGCTTTGTTAGAGTAAATTTTGTATTGATTCGACGTTGTAACAAACCTTTGGGCCGACCATTTTGGCGGCCATATTGCTAATCAAATTTACCTATTATCGAGGAAACTATAAATATGGCTGAAAGCTTGAGTTATAAAATTCTTGCCCAACATATAATCGAAGGGGAATTGCTTCCTGGTCGAGAAATCGGCATCCGAATAGACCAAACCATTACCCAGGACGCTACTGGAACAACGGCTCTGTTATTATTTGAGTCGATGCGTATACCGTGTGTAAAAACTTATCTGTCAGTTAGTTATGTTGACCATAACCTGGCCCAGTTCGGCCCGGAAAACCACAATGACCACCTGTATTTACAGTCGGCGGCAAAAAAATTCGGCCTGTACCACAGTCGACCGGGCAATGGCATATGCCATCAGGTCCATTTGGAGCGGTTTGCCAAGCCAGGTGCTACTCTCCTCGGTAGTGACAGCCATACCCCCACCGCTGGGGGCATAGGGTCAATCGCTATCGGGGCCGGTGGGTTGGACGTGGCCGTAGCGATGGGGGGTGGGGCATTTTATTTAACAACTCCAAAAGTTATCGGAATCCGGTTGACCGGCCGGCTCCAAAACTGGGTTGCCGCCAAGGACGTTATCCTCAAGGTATTGAGTGTCTTAACCACCAAAGGTAATGTGAGTTGGATCGCTGAATATTTTGGACCTGGGGTTGCCACGTTAAGCGTTCCTCAGAGAGCCACCATTACGAATATGGGCGCCGAACTTGGTGTAACTACGAGTATTTTTCCTGCCGACGAAGTAACGCATCGATTTTTGGCTGCCCAAGGAAGAGAAAAGGATTATATCCCTTTGGAGGCGGATGCCGGGGTACAATATGATCGCGTTATCGATATAAACCTGAACGATGTTGAACCACTAGCGGCGTGCCCTTCCAGCCCTGACAATATAAAGACGATTGCCGAATTGGGGGAGCCGGAAATACACCAGGCTCTCATAGGTTCATGCACCAACAGCAGTTACCGTGATTTAATGACAGTCGCAGCGTTGCTAAAAGGGCGCAAGGTTCATCCTCGTGTCGAGTTGGGCATCGCGCCGGGTTCCAAGCAAGTGCTTGGTTTATTGGCGGCTAATGGGGCGTTGGCGGATATGATCGGGGCTGGTGTGCGGTTGATGGAAGCAGGTTGCGGGCCATGTATCGGGCAGGGTTTCAGCCCGGGTGAGGGAAAGATCAGTGTGCGCACCATTAACCGCAATTTCAAGGGGCGAAGCGGGACGAAAGATGATTTGGTGTATTTGGTCAGCCCGGAAACGGCCGTAGCGGCTGCTCTTACCGGCAAACTTATCGACCCGCGACGTATGCCGGATATATTGGGGACAATTTGGCCAAAAGTCGATGATTTAACCAGCATACCAATAGATGATGGTATGATCGAACCGCCCGTTTCCGCCGAGGAAGCAGCGACGGTTGAAATTGACCGGTCGGAAAGTATTGTCACCCCGCCGTCTGCGGAGGCGCCGCCGGATACATTGGATGGGCAGGTGCTTATCCGGGTAGGTGATAAAATTACCACAGACCATATTATGCCGGCGGGAACATTCCTCAAATACCGGTCAAATGTACCGGAATACGCCAAGTACGTTTTTAATTGTTTCAACGAGGAAGGCCAACCAACCTTCGCTGACCGGGCGCTGGCCTTAAAAGCCCAAGGACGGCATGGCATCGTCGTCGCGGGCGACAGTTACGGCCAGGGGTCCAGCCGGGAACACGCTGCGCTGTGCCCGATGCACCTGGGCGTGAAGTTGGTGATTGCCCTGGCGATCGAGCGCATTCACCGGGCGAACCTGGTGAATTTCGCCATCGTTCCGGCGATGTTCGCTGATTCGGCCGATTACGGCCGCATCGAACAGGGTGATGATTTGCGGGTAAAAAATTTCCATAAGGTTATCGCCGAAGCGGAGATATTCAGTGTTACTAACATGACGAAGGGATACGATTTCAATTGTAAACTCGAACTTACCGGCCGGGAACGACGCATCCTGCTGGCCGGCGGACTGCTTAATACGTGTTAAGAATTTTGGCAACGAATACGGCAAAAATCCGTCGATCCGGATTTCCCGGTCCTCGTCGTCGCCTTCGCCGAAAACGACAGCTCACCGAAAAAGCATGAACGCCATGATGTTCATAGGCAAATACCGCCGCTAGAACCGCAAGTAACTTTCATTTATCGCAATAATAAAATACTTAAAGTCCCTAATGTTCTGTCGAAAACATTTATAAGGTTTTATCGATGGAAAGGATGGGGAATAATAATACTCAGTGAACGGAGGCAAATAATGAGTTGATTCATGACCATATTGCCTACGGCCTTGGCGCAAAAAGTCCTGCTAATCGTCAAGGACTTTTTCGAGCCTTATTCCAACATATGTTCTTTTGCAACAGGAACTAATTAAACTCAACGGAGCATTAAACCTACCCAAAACCTATAGAGATTCGGAATTTTAGTCCAGAGATTGGTCATGAGTTTACAGTTCTGTAAATATAACCTATGGACGGCTAGAAAATTCAGAGCGGAATAAGCAAAATCAAGGGATTTTTAAGCTGAATTCCATTTTTATTATGCTTGGCGTTTAATTGATATTCATTGCTATGGCAATTTATGTTTCAAAAAGAGTTTTTAGGAGTTGCGGGAAAGGCCGGTGAGAGATATGGTATTTGGCGTACGTTGGTAAGGTTAGGCGTAAACGAACGGCCCGTTAGGCCGGGGAGTTGAATACGCATGAAGATAAACTTATTATCGCAAGGTGGGCGGATTAAAAGCAAACTATTGGCGATGGTTATCGCAGTGCTGGGCGGCTGGACGGCGGAGGTGTTCGCCCAGGTCGAAGGCACACAAGCCGAGCGGATTCTGGATGAGCCATTTCGCTTGAAAATGGATGCTTCAGCACCCGCAGGCAAGCGGGCGGTGGTCAACTGGGGCGGGTGGTTTCGCAGCAGCTTCTGGGATATTGATGATAATCTGGACCTTGACGGCGATGGTCGCAACGATGGCCGGCACACCCTGCGGCGGCAGCAGTTGCGGTTGTACGGTGATATCAACCTTGACCAGGTGCATCAGTTTTACGTCCGCGGCCGGCTGGATTACCTCGACTGGAACAGCGGCACCAGTTTCGACGGGCGGGACAGCGACTGGGACGGGCCGGATTTGGACCGGTTGTGGTATGAGTTCCGTTGGTCGGCGGCCCAGCGGGCGTACGGGTGGGGCGAGCCGACAAGCGACGATGTTATCGTTCGTATCGGGCGGCAGTATGTGGAGTTCGGCACGGGGTTGGCCCTGTCGACGCCGCTGGATGCGGTGGTGCTGACGGCCCGCCGCGGCGGTCTGGATGTGACAGGATTGCTGGCGTTGTCAGTAACGGACGCCTATAACATTGACCAGACGGCGCCCGGCGACAGCCGCGAAGACCGCAAGTACTGGGGTGTGGAATTAAAGCTGCGGCAGTGGCGGGATCATGAATTGTTCGCCTACTACTTTGCCCAGCAGGATCAGGACCAGGGCCGGCTCTTTCATGTCGGCAACGGCCTGATGCGGGCGTTCGGGTATGACTCCAGCTATGTGGGCGCCGGCAGCCGGGGAAGAGCATTCCTGCGGGATTTGCAGTACACGGTGGAAGTTGTGGGCGAGTTCGGCAAGAGTTACGCCAGTGACGCCATCCCCAACAGCCAGAATATTCACGCCTGGGCGTTCGATACGGAATTGCGCTACGTCATTCAGGATGTGCGACGGTCACAGGTGCTGGTGGAATACCTGCTGGCGTCCGGCGACAGCGACCGCTATCTCAGCCCGACCGACACCATTGGCGGCAACCGGATTCATACCGGCGATACGAGCTTTAACGGCTGGGGCTTTCGCAACACGGGACTGGCGCTGGCGCCGACCCTGAGCAACCTGGGCATGGTGCGGCTGGGTGCTTCGACGTTCCCGCTGCGAACCGGCAGCGAACGTTGGCTGGATGAACTGCAGGTGGGAACGGATGTGTTCCTGTACCACAAGCAGCAGACCGGCGGCGTGATGAGCGACAGCCTCTCGCTCAATGACGACAGTTTTGTCGGGACGGGTGTGGATGTGTGGGCGAACTGGCGCTTGCTGAGCGATGTGGCCTGGACCGTTCGCTACGGTATTTTCAAACCAGGCGATGCGTTTTATAATCCCCTGCTTGATCAAAGCTATCGTAATTGCCGCCAGCAGTTCTTTACCGGTGTGACGATTAACTTTTAATTCGAAAGGTGCGGAACGAATGTCATGCCCGACGTGATCGGGCATCCAGAAACCGCGGGCAAGATGCCCGCGACACGACGGAGAAGGTGACGCCATGAAATGGATAACAGGTTTGCTGATATGTTGCGGTGGGGTGGTGTTGTTGTCGGGTTGCCAGAGCAATCCACCCACTGAACCGGAGGTGGCGACCGTGTCATTGACAAAGACCGGGCCGATGGATGCAGCGGAACTGGCCTATCAGCTTTCGCGCAAGACATGGTGCACCAATGATGAAGCCTGCTCGATGATGCTGCACTTTTTGGATGGCGAAGATCCCTTCGCCGCTTTCGAGGAACGCACCGACGATTTGCGGCAACGCGGCGTTATGCCGGAAGGCTGGAAACTCAACGCCGATGAGCCGGTAACCAAAGGCACGTTGGCGTATATGGTATGCCGAGCGATGGAGCAGCCCGGCGGGCTGATGATGCACCTGCTGCCGGGTCGGCGCTATGCGTATCGCGAGGCAGTGGAGTTGAACCTGATGGCCAAAGGTTCGGAGAATGAGCCGCTTACCGGGCCGGAAGTGGTGGGTGTTATGGGCCGGGCGTCACGGATGATGAATCAGAATCAGCAGGTGGTTGATTAGGTTTAGCCCCTGACGTGAGTCAGGGGTCGGATAGGCGCAGCGTGGAAGGATGCACAGGGCGTTCGACCCACAACTTTCGTTGTGGGCTAAGATGGAGACAGCCATGTTTGAAAATAAAAAAAATATTACGAAACGAACGGTGTGGATGATAGCGATTGGAGTGTGTTGTCTGAATATAAAAGTCGCTTTTTGTCAGGATAAGCCCCAGCCCGTCGCCGATCCCAATGCCTCCGCAGCGCCGCAAACTCAGTTGGAAGCGGAGATCACTCTCGTTACCGGCAAGCATGTGCAATACACCCTGGATAAGGTTAATTGGCTGCCCGCAAAGGTAGGCATAAAGCTGCCCGGTGATGCGTCGGTGCGGACGGGATTCGCCAGCACGTGCGAAATCAGTTTTCGCGGCCATACCGTAGTGCGGGTGGAGGATTTATCCTCGGTGCGAATCGCGGAATACCTGGGTAATGAAAAACAGGAAACGGTCCGAACGAACTTGCAATATGGGGCGGTGCGCTGCGGGGTGGAGGAAGGCCGGATTAAGAGCGACACCACTATCAGCACACCGGTAGCCCTTTTGGCGATTCGCGGCACGGTGACGCAGGTGGAATATGATCGCGGGACGGCCGAATGTCGGCTGGGGGTGCTTAGCGGCGGGCCGGCGGATGCGATCAGCCGACGCGGGCGATACCCGCTGCAGGCAGGCATGAACACCAACGGTCAACTTAACCGATATCTGCAAACCGCTATTACAGAACGATTTGTGTCGGTGACGGGAAATGTGGCGCTGGGCGGGTTGACGCCGGATGAAGCCGGGGTATTGGCGCAGTTGGCGGGGGGGAGTCTGCTTCAGGGTGATGACCCTACCTCCTTACTGGACAGGGTACGTGACCGGTTGTCAATCATCAGGGATATTCTTTGTCCCGGCGGCGAGTGCGATCCCGGACCGAGTCAGTGATATATTTTATTGCCTGACGTAGTTGAAAAAGCTGATGTTTAATACCCCTTTTGCCCATATTCCCCGGTTTAACGCCGAGATTCATCCATCGTTTCAAGAAAAACTAACATAAAAGAGAGACAAACATTGCTTCAAGTCCCTAGGTGCGGTATACTTATGGGCTTATGATTCAGGTGGAAGCAGGAGAAAACCGTGAGGCATTTTTTTGTCTGATGATGCGGGGCGGCTAAAAGCGGCGTTGCGACTACCTTCGAGAATGGTAATGGTATGTAAGCCATTAAAGAACGTTTTACCTGATAACCGACGACGGCGAACCGTGCGGTTATTGGTTTGTTCGTTGTGGGTGGCGGCGCTTATCTTATGGGCGGCGGGGTGGATGTATCTGCACCGTGATGAAGGTGTCGGGGAAATATCGGAGAATGCGTTCCAAGAACCGCCAACCGCCGTCCCCGGCAGTCCGGCGGCGCTGGAAACGCTGGCAGGATTGGAATTTGTGCGTTGCGATCCGGAGCATGACTTTCGGCCATTGGCGGCAATAAGCTGCGAAAGTCTTTGGACAGAGAATGGGCAACTGGGTGTTTTTCAGACGGCGCTGCACAAGGAACTCACGCTGGATAAGCCGCGGCTGCGTTTATATGAATATAGCAATACGGTTGCAGCAACCGGCGATAAGGACAGGAATTTGGCGGCCGGCGCTTCCCATGCGGCTTCGGCGCCGGATTTTACCGCACTGATTACGGATGCTTTCACCGCGACCTGGTCCGGCGTCATGGCGAAGATGAACACGGATCCGGTTATCGACCTGAGCAACACCACGCGGGTTTTTTTCCGGGATTTGGATTGTAGCCGGCATCGCGACGGCGTGGAGACGCTGCGGCTTCAATGTCGGCGTGCGCAATTAAGCTGGCGCAAGCCCGACGTGCTGGACTTGCGCGGGCATGTTTGTATTCGCACCGCCGACGGCCGGCAGATGGAATGCAATCAGGCCCGATGGTATTTTAGTCAACAGCTTTTTCGAATTGAGGGACGTTATTGGTTCAATGATAACGGCAATACCCGTGAGGGGTCGGGGGGGACATGGGATTACGCCCTCAACCCCGCGAACACAACAAGCCAGACCATCGCCGCGACCGCCGCGGCGACAACAATATCAACATCATCATCCAGTTTGCCAACCCTGCGAGGTAAGGCCCTTAATAAAGGTGAACAACCATGAAACGTTACCTGTTAGCCGTTTTAGTGACTTTAGCTTGTTTAACCGCCATCGCTGATGCTCAATTCGCCATCACCGGAACGGTGTATTATGGCGGATATGAATCCGTCGGCGGCGTAAAACTGGAACTGCATTCATCGCAACCAGGCACGCCGCTTTTGGACACGGTAATCAGCGATTACGACGGAACGTATCGCTTTGAAAACGTGCCGGAAGGCGAGTATGGATTGTGGGTTTACGGGCCGGATGATGACAATGCCGATCTGGTTACGTGGAATGTTACGGTAGTGGATGCGGATGTGACGCAGGACGTCGCGGTGTTCAAGGCATTGCAACGGCGCAGTCCGTACAATCATGGCGTTGTCGCCACGCCGAACCCGCGGCTAACCTGGGCGCCGCAGAACGATGCGGAGTATTACATCGTGACGTTATATCATCACGAGGGGCAGAATTTTAACCAGATCGCACAGAGTGGGCTGTTATACACCGCGGAATGGACTATCAGCGATGCGTTGACCCCCGGTGAAAGTTACGGCTGGACGCTTGAGGCTTATAACTGGATGGAGGAAGCGGTCGGCATCTCCGAAGGCATGAGTGATTTCACTGTAGAAGCGACAGAAAGCCTGGAAACGCTGCTGACGCAGGCGCGGGGACTCATGGCGGATCGCAGTCTGTCGGGCTGGCGGGCGGCTGACGCCCTGCTGGAAACGGGCGTCGCCACGTATGGCACGGAGAATCCCGAATTGGTGTTTTTGCATACCCTGACCCGTTCCATGATGCTGCTTATCCGGGACGACGGCGGCGACTGGGACAGTTTCTTCGAATTGCTGGGGCAGTTCGATATTTTCATTCTGGGCGATTTGCTGGACGAATTGGAGCCGGACTTCACTCTCAACGAATTTGGTTATTATAGCAAACCCGGTGATGCGCCGACACGGGATGACATTCGCAACAAACTCGATACCAACACCATTCCGAAGCTGGCCGACATCCTTAACGAACTGGGAGCCATTGAGTCGCAAAGTAATTTCCAGATGTACCTATACCCCGGCGAGACGGGTCTTTATCGCGATGTCGATGTGGATTACAGCGATGTGATCATTCTCCGCGCCGCGCTCAAGGCCCTCAAGGCCCGGCTCGAAACGCGCTGGGCGTATGATACGTATTTGACCGAGGCGGAAGAGGACGCCATCGCGCAGAAAATTGACGCCGGCGTGTTCGATATCAACGACGACTTGCTCAGTCCCCACCCGTATTTCATGACGCTCCTGCCGACGCCCGGCCACGAAGACGAAGACGGCCTGGTCCGCCTGCAACAGGCCAAACAAAACAGCCTGGACGCTATTGCGGATTACTTTATCGCCGTTGACGCCATCCGCGCCGAAACCGACGACCAAACCGACGATTTGTTCTACATCAAGGAAACGAATAGCCATGGCGTCGATGTCATGGACGCCCGATTAACGACGTTGCAGCAGTCTCTGCTGGATTCGCAACCGGGTACGTATCCATGGGAAACAACACGCACCTATTTCCTGATGGATGGTGATGAGCAAGAGTATAACCTGACGTTGACGTTTGATTTCAATGAGGCAGACGGCGATGCAGGCAGTTTTATTGTTCCCTCGGCAGTGCTGGAATTGACGGACTGGCGGGTGAAAGATTTAGAGCGTTGCGGTGATGAACTTTATATTGACCTGGAGCCTAACGAACCTTACGTCGGAGGAGCGGCGTTTCTATTGTGTTTACTCGATGGCGATTCGATTATCAACGCCACGTTTGATTATTGGGGCGATTATAACGGAGTCATCTCCGGATTGTCCGGTGATTTGACGAATACGAATATTCTGACCAAACGGTTCGATCCAACGCCGTTGTTCGCCGGAGAGGTGGAACCGCGCGACATGCTGCCGGATTACGGCCCGAACAACCGGCCGTTGCCTGACACGATGGGGGCCGGATTGGATTATGACCCGACCCTGGGTGACATTTTTCCGGACATGACGCAGGATGACTGGAACGAAATGTTCGATCTGCAACCTGCCGGCGAGTTTGACTTCCCAGTGGTAACATCCGGCGCAATTACTGCCGATGGTTCTTTGGACGACTGGGCGTCATGGGAGATTGCCCCGGTCTTTATCGACCGCACCGGGGATGCGGACTTCGATCCTCGCTATCAGGCCGACGGCATCGACATCCATGAGCTTTATATTGCCCAAGACATCATGACTGACACAGTATTTGGCGCCGTCACCTCGGCGCCGATTGAATTCCTGCCTATTGCCGGCGGTGCGGACACTGACTATGCCATCATATTCGAGTATAACAACGGGTACGAGCCTGTTATCATCAGGATTAATATGCCTTTCGACACCGCTACAGGCTCAGCCGATATCTGGGGTAATGGCAGCCTCGTCGGCACCGGCACGGCGATCCGCTCGGGCAACGTCGTGGAATTCGCCATCACACCCGATATACCCCGCACTCCCCACGGCGGCAGGATGCTGGCGGTTCACAGCCATTATATTATTAACGGCAACTCTTACGCCGCCGACGAGAACGACACCGGCCTGCAATATACCAGTTCCAACGCTATATCGCTTATGAGGACCATCAGCGGCACGGTGACGTATGCGGATTATCCCAATGCCCCCATCATCGTGCAGGCCTTCAATGACCTCGACGATCCCGACGGCAGCGTTTTGGCCTCGACCATGACCGACGGGTCCGGCTCGTACACGCTTGAAGGCATTGGTTTAGGTTGGGATGGTTACGTCCGCGCCTGGGCCTATTGGCATGGCGACACCAGTATGTACGCCATAAATGGTTCGCGCGTGCGGGCGGATTATCAATATGTAAATGTCGCCTCCGGCTCGCTAACGGGTATCAATTTTGAACTGGGCCGAACGATCACCGTCGGCGAGGAGGGTGATTACGCTTTTATTCAGGACGCCATCGACGCCGCTCAGGATGGCGACCGCGTCTTCATATATGAAGGCGTGTATTCCGGTTACAGCAGCAGTCGCAATATTGATCTGAACTTCATGGGCAAGGCCATCACTGTCGAAGGTGAAAACGCCCCCAACGGCGTTGTCATTGACTGCTATTACGAAGGCAATCATCGCGGGTTTACCTTCAACCATGGCGAAGGGCCTGCATCCATCCTTCGGGGCGTAACTATTATCAACGGCTGGGCGCCGGATTACGCCACGGATCCTGAGTTTGGTCCCTGGTGGGGTCAAATTGGCGGCGCGATTGTTTGCGATGAAACTTCTCCCACGATTACGAACTGCATATTCGAAATGTGTGACGCTGATTACGCCGGCGCACTGGCCTGCGTAAACGAGGCCGCACCTCTGATCCGCGATTGCATTTTCCAGGAATGCAGCGCCTCACAGGGCGGGGCGGCGGCGTGTCTGGGAAATTCCGATGTAACCTTTGAAAATGTGCAATTTCAAGCCAACGCCGCCAACATCGATTACGAAATCGGCAGCGGCGGCGCGGTTTATGGCGAGGGCGGTTCGTGCGATTTTATCAACTGCCTTTTTGCGGGCAATGATTGCGCTGAATACGGTTCGGCGATTTACAGTTATGATCAAACTACGAACTTGATCAATTGCACCATCACGGATAACAGCGCTTATTACGCCGGCGCAGTCTATAGTGATATGTCTTGGATGTCCCTGACGAACTGCATTGTTTGGGATAATATCAGTGAAATGTCCCCGGCAAACCCGATTGCCGGCGACGTCGATTCCGTCACATATACCTGTATCGACGACGGCAATCCGGGTGACGGCAATGTTCCCTTTGGTGGTGTGAACAACGGCAACATCGATACTAATCCGGAATTTGTTGAATATGGTTACTGGGGCCTTTACGGTTGGGTGCCGGGCGATTATCACCTGCAAAGCGGTTCACACTGTATTGATAGCGGTAACGATGATGCCGTTGCCAATGTGGCTACAGACCTTGATGGATCACCGCGCATTCAGGGTAGCCATGTGGATATGGGCGCTTATGAAGGCGCCGCCGGGCCGCTGCCGGATATCGTTGCTGAATATATTGATATAACTGATGAAGATGCCGACAATGTTTATTATTCGTTTGGCCTGGCCAATGCCGGTGGTGAGATTACGTCTAATTTTTACGTAACCTTTTATGCCTCAGAGGATGAATATTTCGATCCGCAATACGATCATTATCTGGAAATGACGACCATCGGCGCTCCTGTGCCCGAAGGGTGGTGGCTGAATTTTGACGACTGGACATTGGATAGGTACTATCTGCGGCTTCCGGACGGGGTTTATCATCTTATCGTTGTGGCCGACTGTGATGCGCCGCCGATGTTTTATCCAGTTGTTGCTGAAAGCGATGAAACCAATAACTGGGCCGTCTCGCCGCAAACTTTTACCGTCCATGGTGAAGAATTTCATTTATCCATTACCACACAGGGTGAAGGGGAAGTATCTGCATCCCCCCCCAGCGACCCATATGGTTATTACCCCGTTAACACCGAAGTAGAATTAACTCCCCAATCGGCTTCCGGCTGGCATTTTGCTTATTGGTGGATTGACAATGAGATCACAATGGACAATGTTCCCTTGTATGTGATTATGGACATGGATCATGAAGTCAGCGCCGTTTTCGAACCTGATGAAGTTCCGCAATATACTCTCAATGTCTCGGTTGCTTCCGGCAGCGGTAGTATTCGGTTGACGCCCTCTGGTGGTATATATGAACAAGGCAGTCAGGTTTTGGTGCGGGCGCTGCCGGAGAGCGGCTGGCGTTTCGATCACTGGACGGGCGATCTAATCGAAGCGTCCAATCCCGTTTTGGTGACCATGGATGAAGACATAACCGCCGCCGCCGTTTTTGAGCGCATTACCACGCCGGATATTGTTTATTACGATCTTACGACCGCCGTTACCGCCGGGCAGGGGATTATTATACCTGCCGGCGGTACGTATCAGGAAAACACCACGGTGACTCTTAAGGCCGTGGCGGCCTCGGGTTGGCGCGTGCTGAATTGGTCAGGCGCCAACAGTGACCCCGCCACCGGGCAAACCAGTGTGCAAGTGACCATGAACGCCAACCGCCACGTTACGGTTGCTTTTGAAAAGGTATATACTTTGACAACATCGGTGATAGGAGACCTGGGAACCATCTCGCCTGACGGCGGCACGTATTCTGAAGGCACTGTAGTGACGCTAACGGTCACGCCTCCGGCCAATTACTGCGTCAAAGGCTGGCTTGGCGCCGATAATGTGCCTGCCGGCGGAGAATTGACCAATACCGTTACCATGAACGCTGACAAGACCGTGCGCGTGCTTTGCGAACCGTTAACCGGTTCGTTGACCGCCGCGATTATCCCCACTCTCGCCCAACTTGACGGTGCTCAGTGGCGTGTCGATGGCGGCGAATGGCACAACAGCGGTGATGCCATCAATCAACTACCCATCGGGAGCCATACGGTGAGCTTCCAGGATGTTACCGGCTGGACCACGCCGGCTGATATTGCGGTGACCATTTCCGCTGATGCACTCACTAGCGTTCAAGGCACGTATGTCGGTGTTTTACCTCAGGAGATTGAAACCGGCACCCTGCGCGTGTGGCTGACCAGTCCTGACGGCGTTATTACACCGTCACCGCAGTGGCGGTTAGCTAAGGTTAGCGGCTGGTTGTCCGGCGGCGCCATATTGTCGGATATTGAACCGGGTATTTATGAGGTTGAATTCAGTGAAGTAACCGGTTGGACAACGCCGGCGTCTGCTCCTGTACAAATCGATCCCGGCCAGACTACTACCTATAGCGCTGTCTATCAGAAAATTATTGTAAATCCTCTGCCACAAACCGGCACATTGATTGTAACCTCAGCAGCGACGGATCAGGCTCGTTGGCGGCTGGCGGATCAAAGCTGGCAATCGACAGGCGTTACCCTGGGCGACATGAATCCCGGTGTTTATACCCTGCAATTCAGTTCACTTGATGACAACTGGCTCGCTCCGGGATCGCAAACCGTGATTATATATCCCGGCCAGACCACTACCGTCAGCCCGGCCTTTACTCCCGTGAAAAACGCCATATTCGTTGACCCCGACGGCAGCAACACCGGTAACGGTGAAAGCGGCGCTCCCTATGGCACGATTCAATGGGCAATTGACCGCGCCACTTCCGGCGAGACTATTGTTGTGCAGCCGGGGACATATACCGGCCCGGGCAACGTCGATCTGGACTTCCGCGGCAAAGCCATTACTCTGCGTTCGGCGGAAGGGGCCGACACCTGCATCATTGACGGCAACGGTTCCGAGTCGCATCCTCACCGCGGCTTCTGGTTCCATAGTAAAGAAACTGCGGATTCGATCGTTGACGGCTTTACCATCACCTGCGGCTGGGCCACGGTCGGTGGCGGTATTTTCTGCGATGGGGCAGACCCCACGATTCGCAACTGCGTCATTAAAAGCAATACGTCGCTTTATTCCGGAGCGGGTCTCCGCTGCAATAACGC
>JAFGBA010000093.1 GCA_016933395.1 Sedimentisphaerales bacterium
TACCACGGTTCTGGCCGTCGCCATCGAAACCCACCCCTGCCATATCGCCTCTCTCCCCGTCGCCGTCAACATCGAATGCCACTCCCATCGTCATAAATCCATCGTGCTGTAAGCCATTGCAATAATCCCGCCGAAAAAATTGTAAATTTTCCGGGAAAATGCCTGCTCTCAAGCGTCATATTGGTGCGAACGCATAATAATGGCAGCCATTACTCCTGAACAACTTGGGCATTTATACGACACCCACGCCGGAGCGTTGGGCCTTTACGCCCGCCAATGGCTCAATGGTGACGGGGCCGACGATGTTGTCCAGGATGCGTTTATCAGGCTGATACAGCAGCGTCGTTCACCTGATAATGTGCGGGCCTGGCTGTATTCTACGGTGCGAAACCGGACTATAAGTGAATATCGCCGTCAACGCGGCTGCGAACAAGGCCGTTGTAAGTTAGCCGCAGGGAAGGCGTTATGGTTCGAAGCGCACCCCGGCGACCTGCTCGACGCGCGCACGGCCCAGGCCGCCCTGGAAACGCTCGATCCTGATGAACGGGAACTGGTGGTGCTGCGGCTTTGGAGCGACTTGACCTTTAAGGAAATAGCCGAAATCACCGGCCGACCAATCTCGACCCTGCATCGTCAATATCAGGAAACCTTAGTGAAGTTAAAGAATATATTGGTGACATCATGCAAAACAAAAACCTAAACCCCGAATTACATGAATTGGAAACTGCATTATCCGCCTTGACGCCCGCGCCCGGCCAACTTCGCCGGGATGAACTATTCTTTCAGGCGGGCCGGGCGTCGGTGCGAAAACGACCTGTCTTTTGGCCGACGCTGAGCATACTGCTGGCGGCCCTGCTGGCTGTTTCATGGCTCTATCGGCCTGCGCCGACCACAACCGAGCGCGTGCAGCTTGTGCAGGTTATAAAGGAAGTTCCCGCCTCATCAGAAAATACGTTTCGGCGGCCGTTTTATTACACCCGGTCTGATGGAACCGATGTCACTTCGTATATCGCCTTGCGTGACAATGTCCTGAAAAATGGCCTGGATGTGCTCAATGTCAAAACACCCACGTCCGACCATGCTGAACCCATAAAGCGTCAAAAAACTGAACCTTTAACCCGTTGGAACTGGCAAAAATTACTTAATGGAGAATCATCATGAAAAATTCCCGTTTTATTACAAGTTCTTCGATGGTAGTGTTATTAATCGCCATCCTCTCAGCACAACCTGTTTTTGCCGAAGACAAAACCCAGGATGACATACGCACGATGACCCTGACCCTTTCCCCTGCCGACGCCACCATACCGGTCATGACCTATCGCCTCACCGTTCCTCTCGGCGATACGCGCCGGGACAATGCGGCATTGGATTATCTCTACGCCGCAAATCAAGTAGGGTATCCTGCCCGTACCGATGAGAAAATTCACGACAAAATCGATGAATGGCTTAATACGCCTCTGGATAAACTACCTCTGGATGATGTTTATGAGACACTTGCTTGTTATCATCACCCATTTAAATGGCTGACTTCAGGCGCCCACTGCCGAAACTGCCAATGGCAGGTAAAAACTGAAGAAGGTTTTAGGGCTCTATTGCCCATGTTGAGTATTCGTTATTTGAATACATGCCTAGGCCTTAAAGCCCGTTGGCAAATCGCCAAAGGTGACTTTGACGATGCGGTCAAAACCATGCAGACGGGCATGTCGTTCGCCCGCCATGTTGGAAACGATGTCTATATTGTTCAATCCCTGGTGGGGGTTTCCATGTCGCGAATCATGCTTGAACAAATCGAAACCCTTATCCAGCAACCCGACGCCCCCAATCTTTATTGGGCGTTGACCATGCTTCCGGACCCGATGTTTAACTGGCCTCAGGCCGTAGAATATGAATACGCCACCCTGGAGCTTCAATGGCCTATGCTCAAGGAGCTAAACCAGAGAATTTTTTCCCTGGACGAGATTAAACGCCTGGAAGATGATATCTACGGTGAAATCGGAGATGTGGCGGACGAAACCAAGAGGCTGTTGGCAATGCGAGATAAAAGACAGGAACGTCTTTACGGACCAACCAAAACGTATTTACAGGATAAGGGAAAAACTCCCGAAGAAATCGAAGCCATGGCTCCTGCGCAAGTTGTGCTTTTATACCAGTATCAAACCTTTTGTGAATTCCGTGATGGAGTGTTTTGTTGGCTTTATGTGCCTTATGCTCAGGCTGCCGATGCGATACGTAAAAAAGAAATACGTCTCAATGAATTATGCGCCGATGGTCTGAATCCCTTCTATCATTTCTATCCGTCCATATATCGCGCCTATTTCCTTGAGATGCGTTTGCAACGGCATATCGCCGCGTTGCGCTGCGTGGAGGCCATTCGACACACCGCCGCCCGTTCGGGCGGTAAATTGCCGCCCAGCTTGCACGACATCACCAATGTCCCCATTCCCCTCGACCCGGTGACCGATAAACCCTTTGTCTACCGCGTCGAAGGCAAAAAAGCCATCTTGGAATCACAACCCGCTGATCAGGACGACAGCGAAAAAATCCTCCGCTATGAAATAACCTTGCGTTAATGACTGTCCATCATTAATCGACAGATATAATTGCCCCGCTCTTGCCGGCTGTTTACCCGGCAAGAGCGGTTTTCCGCCCCCGCACATGCAGAAAATACGCCACCACCTGGGCGTCCTGTAGATGATGGCATTTTGCCACCGTCGCATCGTCCGGCGTCGGCTCGCCGATTTCTTCGATGGCAAACCCCGTTTTGATAACAAGGTTCAACCAACTACTCAATGTGCGATAAAAACAAGGCGTCCTGAACCACCGAACCGCTTGGCGCTGTTCTTCAGGAAGTGCCGTAAACGTCCATTCCGAAACACGCCCCCGGTAAGGTCGGAAGTATTCGCCTACTTCGATGGCGTAGGTTTTTCCCATCTCGTCGCGCAGATTGCGGCGATGCGGCGTATCGAAACACGGATGCGTAATGGAAAACTGCAAAAAACCGCCCGGCCGCAACACCCGATACGCTTCCGCCAAAGCTTTTTCAGTCTCCGGAATATCCAGCAAACTCATAAACGCTGTGGAGAAATCAAAAGATTCATTCTCAAATGGCAATTCCACCGCACTGGCCACCTGATAATCAATCCCCAGCGGCGTTTCGCGCTCGCTTTCCCGCGCGTAACCGATGAACACCTCGGAAATATCCACCGCCGTCATCGCCGCCCCCGCCTGTGCCAACTGCCGCGTGTTATACCCCTCTCCGCAGCCGATATCCAATCCCTTCAACCCCCGCACTTCCGGCAGCATCGCGAAAAATCCCGGCGTATTTAAATAATCCCTATACACATCATACCCCGCTCGCGCCAGCCGCGTCCACGCCTCGGCGTTCTCATTCCAATATCGTCCCACTTCTATATGATCCATAACGCCTCCCAACAAAAATCAAAAACGAACATGGTCCCCCAAGTCATTACGCCCCTGTTAGCAACTCAAATTGTTCCGGACTTAACAATCGGCGAAGTTTGGCCAGGGCCGAAAGCTCCATTTGGCGAATGCGTTCCTTGCTCAAGCCCAGCTTTTGTCCAATCTGGCTAAGGCTGTAAGGCTTGCGTTGCAGTGGAATTTTCTCCGGATCGGTCAGGCCGTAATGGTACTGCACCACCAATCGTTCCCGTTCTTCCAGCGCATCCCGTAAAACGTCGAGTAAACTGCGGCGATCGCGCTCAATGGCGAGAATACGATTATCCATCTTACGCAAATCACCGGCGACTTCCAATTGCTCATCCGCGGCGGCCATCACCGGTTGTGCGACTGCGCTGCGCCGCATCCCGGCGAACCGCTTGATGATCGCCCACGTTGCGTATGTGCTGAATTTTACCTTGCGCGTGTAATCGAATTTCTCCACCGCGTTCATTAGAACCAGGTTGCCTTCACTGATTAAATCAAGCATTTCCGCTTCATGCCGGGTATGCTTGCGTGCAGTGCTGACCACCAGCCGCAGATTATGGCAAATAAGCTGACGGCTAATCTGCCGTGCCTGATGTAATAATGATTGCAGTTGTTTGAGATCACTGGTCCGCGGCAACGACGGGTCAATATCTCGACGAATATTTTCGGCCAAATATTTAAAGTAATTGTACTTACGAAATAAAAACTGTTCCTGGCGAATATTAAGAATAGTGAAAGATTGCAAATCTGCGATGTAAACTTCCAGCGAATCGCCCACCTTGGGCGTTACCGTAACATTTTCCTCCTTTTTGGATAGCCCGTCGAATAATCCTGCCGGCGGCGTCAGCAAGTCCAAGCGACGCCGTTCGGCAGGATTAAATTCTTTCGACGGCATGTAAAAAATCGGCTTGGCGCAAAGCTTACCGGACCGGCAAACGTTGATGGCGTGATAGATATTGGACCGGCTGCGCCCGAATCGATTCATCAGGGTCCCGACGGTTACGCCCTGTTCATACATCTTGACAATTTTTTCCCGCACCGCGTCATCGGCGGCCTCGGGACGTTTTTCAAATAATTTCCTCCCGGTTTGTTGTTCAAATGCTCCCAGTTTCTGCCGTATAGTCTCCACACTCCTACCGAATTTGCGAGCCGTACGTCGAATGGCTTCTTGACGGTGGTCCGGACGCCGCTTTGCCCACCGCCGCAGTCTTTCTATCAGAGCAACGTCTTCTCCCTCATCCATGCGGCTGAATTGCTTACCGGCCTGCACCTTCCGGCGATTCTTTTTAACAAAATAATCCACCATCGAAGCCGCAAACGCCAAACGGCTCCGACCATCGGGATAAAGTAAAAATCGCCCAATCAGCCCCTGCCGTCGCCACCGGCAAAGCGTTCGTGTACAAACGCGAAAACGCTTGGTAAGGGCGTCCAAAGTGAGGAATTTCTCCTCCATGGCAGCGGAGGGTATTTTCATATCCTTACTAAGCTTCTCTGAATATACGGCCAAATCCGCTATCAGGTGTTTATATGGAAACAACTGTTCTTGGGTGGATTTTCCCCGATAACCGGTCAAATGGAAGATCACAAAATCCCCCGGGTACGACTTCCCCGGTTCCAATAGCCGGGCTAATACTTGGCAAGCATCCAATTGGCGAAGCTTTTGCGGCAAAGGCGTATAAGCAGCCTGCCGAAATAAATCCCCAAGAAAAGCTTGCTTAAAAAACCCCATAATTTTACCTCTGCTCGCTAATATATTATCGCTCACA
>JAFGBA010000008.1 GCA_016933395.1 Sedimentisphaerales bacterium
CAAAGCGACCTGGAAGCGGACTTGCAAACGACCGTAAACGACATCAAACGACACCTAAACGACCACAAACGACATGGTAACGACCTCGAATGACCTGTAAACGGCCAGTGCTTTTTAGAAAAATCATCGTTATTAGAATAAAAACAAAGATGTTTACTCCGCAGACACCGAAGATTATGAAATTCTACGCTCGAGTATAAACTATTATGTCTCATAGAATTTTCACGATACCCCCCGCACATGGATCACCCTCCACTGCTCTGGGTATTATACCATAAAGTATGATAAACAGCAAACAGTTTTTAATCATGAAATTGCACCCTTTTGTGCAAAGCGTCCGTATTGCGCGGCCGTTTGATTTACTGATAAAAAGCGATGGATTCAATCGGTTAGTATGAAATATATTTATGGCTCCAGCATTGATGAGCCGATATGTATGTTTAGTTTATAATGCCCAGGGAGTGGAAGACGGGGCAATATATCTACCCTTTGACGTTCTTGGCCGGAGGTATTTATGAGACAGTTTTTTATTATGGTACACGACGAGAAATAAAAAATGGGGAGTCCTTCATACAATAAACAGCTATTCCCATTAACGCATTGCAGATGTCGGGGAATGAAACTTCTTTATAGGAGAGATTAAATGGTTATTGTTGAAACGTATTCAGTTGCGGTTTTGATGTGTATTATCACGATGTTATGCTGGGGGTCCTGGGCCAATACACAAAAGCTGGCAAGCCGGGAATGGCGGTTTCAATTGTTTTACTGGGATTACGCCCTGGGTGTACTCCTTTTTTCTCTTATACTGGCGTTTACACTGGGCAGCATGGGAACCGGCGGACGAAGTTTTATTGCAGACTTGAAACAAGCCGTCGCACCGGCACTGGGATCAGCGTTTTTAGGCGGAGTGATTTTTAACTTGTCGAATATTCTGCTGGTCGCTGCCATTGATATCGCAGGGATGGCAGTGGCATTTCCGATCGGGGTCGGTTTGGCATTGGTAATCGGGGTGGTCGCAAATTATGATTCGGCTTCTTCTGGAAATGCAATGATCCTGTTTGCCGGGGTGGCCTGTGTCACATTGGCGATTATTATTGACGCGATCGCATATAAAAAATTATCACCGGCCAACAAAACAACCGTCAAGGGCATCGTTCTTTCGGTTGTCGCCGGACTCTTGATGGGCTTTTTCTATCGATTTGTGGCCGGGGCCATGGGAACTCTTTCCGAAGAGAACGTGCTTGAAGCCGGCAAATTGAGCCCTTATACCGCCATCGTATTGTTCTCTCTGGGCCTTTTCCTATCCAACTTTTTATGGAACAGTATCGTAATGATTAAGCCGTTTGTGGGCGAACCTGTTCCATTCGGTGATTATTTCACCAAAGGAAATGCTAAACTGCATCTGGTCGGGATATTGGGCGGGGCCGTTTGGAATCTTGGGATGTCATTCAGCATTATCGCCGCAGGAGCCGCCAGCTTTGCTATTTCCTACGGTCTGGGGCAGGGTGCGACAATGATTGCTGCATTGTGGGGTGTTTTCATATGGAAAGAATTCCGGTCCGCCCCGAAGGGTACCAATTCCCTGCTTACTCTAATGTTTATTTTCTACCTCATCGGATTGGTCTTAATCATTGTCTCCAAGCTGATCTGACCGTTTTAAAATAATGTGATGAAAACCAAGTTATCAGATACATTCCAAGGATTGAAATATGAATAAAAAAATTGTCGTGATCGGCAGCAGTAATACCGACATGATTTTGCAAATGAAACGAATCCCAAGGCCCGGAGAGACCATTTTAGGCGGTCGTTTTTCGACGGCTGCGGGAGGCAAAGGGGCTAATCAGGCCGTCGCGGCGGCGCGGGCCGGCGGGGACGTAAGTTTCATTGCCCGTGTCGGAAATGATATGTTCGGAAAGCAGGCGATTGAGGGGTTTCGCCGGGATGGTATCGATACCCATTATATCTTTACCGATCCCACAGAGCCTTCGGGTGTGGCGCTGATTTTCGTGGCGGATGACGGCGAAAACAGTATCGGTGTCGCTTCAGGAGCCAATGGTCAATTATCCATCGACGATATTGACAGGTGCCGGGAAGTCATCTTGTCTGCCGATATCCTTTTGATGCAATTGGAAATTCCACTTGAAACCGTTCGAGCAGCGGTAAAGCTGGCCGCAGGAAAAGGGATTTGTGTGATTCTGAATCCCGCCCCCGCACAACCGTTGAGCGATGACATCCTGCAGGCAATTTCCATTCTTACTCCCAATGAGAGTGAAACACAACTCTTGACCGGTATTGAAGTCACGGATGAGCATACGGCGGAGCTTGCGGCACAATCCCTGCACCAAAAAGGTATTAAAACCGTTATAATAACGATGGGAGCGATTGGGGCGTATGTTTATTCAAGCGATTTTACAGGACTCGTTTCGTCATTTCCGGTTAAGCCCGTCGATACCACCGCCGCAGGCGATGTGTTTAACGGCGCCTTGGCGGTAGCTCTCTCAACCCAGATGAAATTGAAAGAAGCGGTTCGATTTGCCAACGCCGCGGCGGCACTCTCTGTCACACAACTGGGCGCTCAGACGTCCGCCCCGGAACTCAATACGATTATGAAGCTTTTAAACGAAGGGATGAAAACTTAAAAAAACACTTTCCGCACTATCCTAAAATGCTCTTGCCATACAAAATATCAGCTACCGGAACGCCGCGCCCTTAACGGTCCGACTGCTTGCGCTCGATAAGTGGTGAGGTGCATACCCAACCCTTTACGATCGGCGAACGTTTATACGGTTGACGTCAACCGTACCGGATTGAAGTGACGGCCTTTAAGGAAAACATCGATGCCGGAGCAAGCGCCGCTACCGATCAGCTTCCGACCAGCCAGTTTTGAGCCATCAGCATAAAATCTTCCAAATTCACCTTGTCATCGTTGTTAAGGTCTCCGAGGATTCCGCCTGCGGGGGGCAGCGAACCGTATTCATACGCACCCATGTCAAGAAACGTTACCAGCCCGATACCGGTATCGGGGGTATCGGGATTATCGACGGCCCGGATATTTCCGTCCAGATCGACCGAACCGGTATAAAAGCTGTTGGCAGCGTCTATACACGGCGAACCTGCTGCAAGATGTAAATTCCCGAAGTTGTCATTGGTGCTTTCGTCAAATGCCGGCGTGGTTGGATCATCACCCCAGCCGTCTCCGCCATCATTGGGGGCAACGGCGAAGTTCGGGTCAGCGATGAGATTGCCCTCGCCGGTTATCGCTGCGCCGAAGTCGCTGTAGGAGGCCGTCAGTGTGCCGCTATCTTTCTGAAGATCAGCCCCTGTTGGCGACGTATTGCCCCAGGCTATCGTATTGACCATGTTGAGGATGCCTGATGTCATCAGGAATATCCCGCCACCCCGGGTGAGTGTTTTGTTGGCCGTGAAATTGCAATGCTGCATATCCGTCGTGCCGCCACTGGTAAAAAAACCACCGCCATACGCCTTGGCATAATTGCCGATAAACAGGCAGTGGTTCAATTTGAGTGTACCGGCGCAATTATTTACAATAGCCCCGCCACGGTCGTTGTTGGCACGGTTGCCCAGAAACAGCGAATACGCGATCGTCGGGCTTTCGGTACCCTCGTAATTATGTAAGGCTCCCCCTTGAGCGGCAGCGGTGTTATATTCGAAGATGCAATCGAGAATTACAGGAGAGCTGTTGAGACGGTTAAACATTGCACCACCATGGTTGCTGGAGTTGCGTGTAAACATGCAGCCGGTGCAGCGGGCATTGCTGTTATAATTCATAACGGCGCCGCCTTCGGTCTTGGCTGAATTGGCGGTGAACGTGCAATCAAGAAGGTTTGCGAGGCTGCCGTTATTCATCACTGCACCGCCATAGCGGTTGGCGATATTGGACTCAAAGACGCATTGGGTTAATATGGGTGTACCGGTAAGATTGTAGACCGCGCCGCCATCATAAGAGGTAACGACATTTCCGTTAAAGATGCAGTCCGTCACTCGTGGGCTGCAGTTGGAGTTATACATCCCGCCACCGGCGCCGGTGACAGAGTTGGCGGTGAAGGTGCAGTTGGTTACGGTTGAGCTGCAGTTGGTAAAGTTTTCCATTCCGCCGCCGTTTGTACCGGCCGTATTTTGACTGAAAGTACAGTCGGTCACAGTTGGATTGCTTTCGTTTCTGTTATCCATCCCACCGCCGGCAAATGACGCAGAATTTTCAATAAAATTGCACGCGGTTATTGTCGGACTGCTCTGCGTGTTATACATCCCGCCGCCATCGCCGGTGACAGAGTTGGCGGTGAAAATGCAGTTTGTTACGGTCGGATTGCTGCTGCTATTGAATAATCCTCCGCCATATCTATACTTATATGCACTGACATACGTACCGAGGCCTCCGGTAATGGTAAATCCATCAATAACCGTGTTTGTTTCCTCGGAACTGCAGGTGAGGATGGAACCCTTGAAAAGACTCAACACGAGTGAACCGCTCGATAGGTCGATAAACCGCCCGTCGAAAATGGTGTCCACGGGATTGCCGCTGCGGCTATAGAGCGTGATCTGTTTACCGTAAAAGTTGATGTGTTCGTAGTAAGTGCCTGAAGGAACTTCGATAACATCACCATTGGCGGCGGCGTAAATGGCTGCCTGAATGGATGCGAAACGTGTTCCCTGAGTGAGGTTGAGGATGGGATCGGTCAGCTTAACCAGACGGACCGCATCAAATTCAGTCTGGGGTCCTCCGGAGACCAGTTCGATTGTAAGAATCTGGCCGATCAG
>JAFGBA010000009.1 GCA_016933395.1 Sedimentisphaerales bacterium
ACGGCGGCAACAATTGTATCGGGGGCAATGGCTGAACGGACCAAATTCGTCAGTTATCTGGTGTACAGTTTGTTCATCAGCCTGCTTGTCTACCCGATCTTCGGCAAATGGGCGTGGGGCAGCTTGTTGCTGGGCGACGCCGGCAAGGGTTGGCTCGAAGCCAAAGGCTTTTGCGATTTCGCCGGCTCGACGGTAGTACATTCGATCGGAGGGTGGCTGGCGCTGGCCGGGGCGATTATGCTTGGCCCGCGCACAGGCAAATACGGCCCGGATGGCAAAGCCCGCGCCATTCCCGGCCATAATATCCCGCTGGCGGCGCTGGGCGTGTTTATTCTGTGGTTCGGCTGGTTCGGGTTTAATCCCGGCAGCACCACAACCGGCGACGGCTCCATCGGCCGCATCGCCGTCACCACGAATCTTTCCGGAGCTATCGGCGCGATCGCAGCGATGATAACCTCGTGGATCATGTTCAAGAAACCGGATGCTTCCATGAGTCTAAACGGCGCCCTGGCGGGACTCGTTGCGGTTACAGCGGGATGTGCAACGGTATCGCCAACGGGAGCGATGTGCATCGGACTGATTGCGGGTGTACTGGTCGTGCTGTGCGTGGTGTTTATCGACCGGGTGCTGAAGATTGACGATCCCGTTGGCGCGGTCAGCGTGCATGGGGTATGCGGGGCGTGGGGGACGCTAAGTTGCGGTCTATTCAACCTGGACGGTGGATTATTCTACGGCGGCGGGGCCGGGCAGTTGGGCGTACAGTTACTCGGTATGGGGACTGCGTTTGTATGGGCGTTTGGCTTGGGCTTGGGACTTTTCGGCCTGATTCGCGTGACTATCGGCCTGCGAACCAGCAGGGAAGAAGAACTCAAAGGCCTGGATATTGGTGAACACGGCATGGAGGCGTATAGCGGCTTTCAGGTATTTAGTACACAGTGATTCATTGCTGGATGGTGCATGTGAGACAGGCCTCCTTAATTCAAAGGATAAAAAAATCATGAAACTTATTATTGCCTATATCAAACCTGAAAAACTGAATGATGTGAAACAATCGCTCTATAAAGCGGAAGTGTTCAAGATGAGCGTCACCAACAGCCTGGGCTGCGGCCAGCAGATGGGCTACCACGAAAGCTACCGCGGCGTGGATATCGAGGTGAACCTGCTGAAGAAAGTGCGCTTGGAAATCGCCGTGAACGAAGGGTTCGTGGAACCGACGATTAACGCCATCATCGCCGGGGCGCGCACCGACGGCGGCGAGATCGGCGACGGAAAAATATTCGTTATCGATTTGGCCCAGTGTATCCGCATCCGCACCGGCGAACGCGGCAACGAAGCCATCGGCTAGGGTCGAAGACCCTTTTTAAGCTATCGCCGAACTGGGCAAGCATCCGGTTCTTTCAGAACCTACAACACCGCGAGAAAACCAAAGGCCCTTTTTGTCGACGCGAGGATTCATAGTGAAATCGCATCTTACAGATGCTACCACGGAGCGAGACAGCCATAGGCTGTTTCTGTTTTGGAGACAGCCGCTTACCTGCATCCTATGGATGCTACCACGGAGCAAAACATGAAAATATAACAAAGCATGCACAAATCACGAATGCCTATGCCTTAAAAGCACATTCTGTAACAAGGAATTACTCCAACGCTATCCAGTAGGGTATTGAGCCCAGGGAAGACAAAGCAGAGACTGAACCTTCCAAACGTTTGCCGTCGTCGCGGAGAAACAGCTCGAATTTCAAGGTATGGGGGTCGCCAAGAAAAGCGGTATTTATGTTGGAGGAACATTGACCATGGAAGATATATAGTTTGCGGAAAGAGATGTCTTGCATATCAACGGCGATTTCACCTCGACCCAGGATGACTTTAACCGCCTCCCGGGATGGCATATCCATGACGACAGGGATCGGACCGCCGGGCGTTTCAATGGCCCCGCGCCATTGGCGGGGGAAGGTGAAGACAAGAGTATTTTCGGTTTGTGCGGCGTCATCATGGTCATCTGAGGAAGAAGGTTTGTTGTTTTCTTCAATTTCCGAAATAACCATGCATTTGAGAATCTCTGCAGGCAGCGTATAAATGCGTTTATGCTGACTGTTGGCGAGCGCGGTAATGACGATGTTGTGATCGATTGCCAGGGTAAGGATGGTGCTGACTCCGGGCATGCTGCCGGTATGTTCGGCGATGTTTCCCCATCGAGAATGTGCATTGACGCTCCAGCCCAATACTACCGGACCGATATGCGGATCACCGGGAAGAGGACGCCGCATGGCTTCGATGGCGTTATCAGAAAGAATCGGTCGCTGGTGGGGCAGGTGGGACTTCAGGTGGAACAGGCCAAAAAGCAGCAAATCGTGGACATCGGCGTACATGGCGGATGCGCCACGATGGTCGAAATCAAAGGAAGGGATCGGCTGTTTATCGCCATTATAACGCAATGCTTCCAGATGCCGCCCGTCGGGATGGACATCCATATACGCGTGAGACATGCCCAGAGGAAGGAAAATTTCTTTTTCGATGAATTCATCAAATGGTGTTTGTGAAACTTCGGCGACAAGGTGTTCGAGAATGCCGTAGCC
>JAFGBA010000094.1 GCA_016933395.1 Sedimentisphaerales bacterium
CCGGAAGTTGATTTTTGCGTCGTTTTCAGCCAGGATAATCGCAAAGGCACTCATCCGCCCGATCTTTGTCTGGAAGGCGGCGGCCAGGAAATTATCGTTAAAAATACACTTTTACTGACGGATACCGCCGATCTTTCCGTGCCCTGTTGTGAACTGGTGGTGCAGGCTGATACCCGGCAAACGTACTATCTTTATACCTATAAATGCGGTCCGAGTTATTCCGCCAGTTTCTGGCGCCAACAACTGGTTATATTCAAGAATGGACTCCTGAATCGCAATTCCGCCGGCGCCCTCATTCGCGTATCCACCCCCATTACGCAGGATATAGAACAAGCCCGACAGCGTGCTCGGGCTTTTATGGATATGGGCATTTCCCATCTGAATAAGGCTTTGCCTTAATGTATGAGGATATTTCGATGAAACGTAGAATTTTGCTTATAACCATTATCATTTTTGTCATCGTTGTTCTGGTTTTGGGAATCAATCTGTATGTGAAGCGAAATAGTTCGTCACGTTTGCTTCGTCGTGCGGAACTGGCTTTAAGCGCCAATGATCCCCAAAAAGCCCTTGAACTGATTAACACTTATGTGATGCGCCACCCCGATGATTGGAAGGGAATCCGCATTCAGGCCCATGCTCAAATGCGCTTGGGGCGATATCAGGATGCTCGCGATCTTCTCATCCCCCTTTTGAACAAAACACAATTAACCGGCAACGAGCGCGCGAAGATATTACTCGATCTCAACGACAGTTATGCTTATCCCGCCCAACAACGTATGAATCTTCCGCAAACTCGGAACTCCCTTACCGAGTTGCAGGCTATTACGGAAGATTTCCATCGCGCCAATGAATTTTTAAGCCAGGCCAAACCGACGGAAAAAAAAGATATTCTTGTCGTCCACGAAGCGCTTGCCAATCATCAGACGGCAATAGGTTTTTGCCAAAATATTATGGCGGACATTTACACTCGCCAGGCGGAGACGGCGGATATAGCCGGTAATGCGGAGCTTGCCGAACAGCATCGCCAAAAAAGCCGTGAATTCGCGGACAGCGGCCGACAATACATGGAAAAGGCCATACAATCATTTTTATCCATCGTACAAGACGATCCCGAGCGCAGCGACAGCGCGCGCAGACTCATCGAATTATGCCGCCTTCTCAATGACCAGGAAAGTTTAAATGCGGCGCGCAGCGCCTTGGCGCAAAGCCAGAATCCTCCTGTTGAGGCGATCATTCTTTTATTGCGCCAGGAGCTTGACGCCGCGGATCAGAATGATATTGGAACGACCTTGCGCCGTATCGACGCCGACAAGGTGCATGAAGTCGCGGGAAAACTGGAGCGCCTGCTCGAACAATATCCCGAAGAGGATTCGGTGCGTCTGGAATGCGCCGACATGGCCCTGCGTTTGGGGGAATTCGACCGAGTGGAAGCTTATCTGGAACCGATTCTGCAGAAAAATCCTCGCCAGACCCAGGCCCGTATTCTTCGGGCCCGATTATGGTTGTTGCGGGGCGATATTGGTAAAGCGGAAAAAGAGTTTTTCTCGCTCAAAAGCGAAATGCCTGATTCGTCCGAGCTTCATTTTTACTACGGTCAGGCGGCTCGCGCCAACGGCAAAAAGGAACTGGCGCGTCAGGCGATGCGAACCGCCGCCAATATCAATCCCAAGGATCCCCGTCCCCGTTTTTTTCTGGCGCAATCCTTGCTGGAGGATGGATTTTACGATCAGGCCTTCATCGATGCACAGGCTTGTTATGAAGTCATACCGGGCGACTCCGCCGCCGTTGGTTTACTGATGCGTTCCGCGTTCTATACCAATCAGTTGGAACTGTTGCGAAAAACCGTGGATCAAGCCTTGCGGGAATACCCCGATAATCCCGAAATGCTGGTTGTTGTCGCCGAAGGTTACCGTCTGCTCCGCGATGATGAACAGTTGCGCAAGGTTATGCACGCATTGACGCAATGTACGCCGGGTAATCCGCGGGAAACAGCGCTGGTCGCCGGGGCGTTCTTGTTTCTGGATCAACTTGCTCCGGCGGAAAACCTTCTTCTCGAAGAGCTTAAACGGCATCCTAATGATCCCGATCTTAATTATGAATTGGGGCGTCTGTACGCCAAAACGGAACGAGGTTTTCAGGCGGAAGAATATTTGTCTCGCGCCCTTCAAGCGCAACCGGCGGACCAGGACCGCATCCGTCTTGAACTTGCCCAGGTGCTCATCAGCGCCGATGATCCGGAGCAGGCCCTTCACGTTCTCAATGACATAGAAACCCCCAATTCCCGCGCCAACCTTCTGCGTTTACAGGCCAAAATGATTATGGGAGAAACTCTCGACGCCGACCAGGTTCTACAGCAAGCCAATGATGTTGATCCTCTGGGAACAGCGCTGACTTATTTCTACTCCAATCAGCTCGATCAATGCGCCGAAATCTGTCAGGCGGAGTTAAATAAGAACTCCACTGATCAGCATGTTCGCATTTTGCTAGCCCAGACCTACCAGCGCCAGGAGCAATTTGACAAGAGCCGCAACCAATGGGTTCAGTTGCTTCAGGCCGATCCCAAAAACATGTTCTATTATTTTTCACTCGCGAAACTGCTGAGCCGAGATGCGTCAATACAGCAGGTGAATGACCAACTGCAGGCAATCCCTAATATAAAAACCGATCAGCTGGCATTAACCATCGGCTGGCTTTACGAACAAAACCGACAATATGACGAGGCGCTGCAGGCATATACCCGCGTTGTGGATCGCCCCGGTGTTGAATCGTCGCTGCAAAATCGCGCCCGTCTGATTCGCGCCCGAATATGGGCTTTGTTGGGTCGTCTTGATGACGCAACTTCCGAATTGGATCGCATCGTCGGCGATGATAACATGCGGCAGCGCGCCTTGCTTGTTAAAACGCGGTTGCAAATCGCTTCCCGGCAATCGCAACTCGCTCAGCAAACCTTAGAGGAATTGAAACGGATTGCCGAGCAGAAAGAAAATCCGGACCTTTTCAAGAATATTGTGGGGCTATACGTCCAGTTGGATATGAGCGAACAGGCGCTTGCTATATGTGAACAGATGGTAAAAATGTTCCCCCGAAATCCGAATGTGTATATACAGAGAGCCGCTGTTTTGCAAAAATTACGTCGCTTTGACGACGCCGTGGCGGACTATCGCCGGGCCGTCGAATGTCAACCCGGCGATCTCAGTCTGCAACGACGCTTGGTGCGCGCGCTTGATGAGCAGCGCGATCTTGAAGGAGCGTTGATTGTTCTCAAGGAGGTCGAAGCCGTTGGACAAACAGGGCAATCCATGGCGCTTTATGAACGGGGCACGTTATTTACCCGTTGGGGATTTCTCGCCCAGGCCGTTGAATGCTTTAGCGCCTTGGCGCAGTCGCAACAGGGGCAAAATCCGCGCATCCAATTCGTACTCGCCAACACCTTCGCGCGGCTCGGTCGCAAGGAACAATCCCTCGGTCTTTTGCAAAACATTCCTGATTATAGTAATGAATACGTCCCGGCCCAGTTGCTCATCGTCCGATTGACGGATGACGCCGCAAAGAATTTAAACCTCTTAAAATCTCTCCAGATGAAGTTCCCCGCTCGTGCTGATGTGATAACCCGTCTTGCCGGCGCCTATCTTGACGCCGGTCTGCCCGATGATGCTCTGCAAGTGTTGGCCGCATTTGTTTCCACCCGCATAAAGGATGCGTCCATGCCTGCGGAATTACGCGACGTTATCATACAAACGCTTGCCGCCGCGAGGCATTCACCGGAAGCGCTGGAGCTTTCTCAACAACTGGCTGCGTTAAAACACCCTGTTTGGAATTTATTGTCGGTCCTGATTGCTCTTGATCAAACGCCGCAACGCGCCGCGGAAACGCTGCCTCCCGTGGACAAGGCCGGAGTATATGACGCCGTCCTGGGTTTATGCCAGGCGCGCCTTACCGGGCAAACTCAGAGCGCACAACAATGGGCGGAGCGTTTGGATGACCTGGAAAAGCAACTCCAACAACTTAATCCGCCCCAGAGCGTTCCCGGCGCATATCGCCTGCTCGCCAGGCTGGCCCTGGGGCAGTCTGATGAGGCGCAAACGTTTTACGAGAATAACCGCGACAAAATTATTTTTGACGACAGCATTGTTCAGGAGCTAATGAATTATTCTCGCACCGGCGAGAATTCCTCTGAAATACTTTATTTACTCCAGGCGCATATCGCACTGGATATGGGATTATTGCCGTTTTGCCATAACATCGCCATGCAAACGTTACAGGCGCGACCCACCTGCCAATGGGCCGGAGCATTGCTATTCTCCGCCCAGCCGGATCGTAAAACCCTCGAACTGGTGACGCAATTGCTGGAGCCAAAAAATTCACTAATCGCCGAAATATATCAGGCTCAGCTTTGTTCGCTTCAGGGCGATCACCGGCAAGCCGCCGATATTTTTCAGCGCATTGTTCGTCAGTCGCCCCGGCGCACCGATATGCAATTCCGCCTTGCCGGAGCATTGGAAAATGCCGGTCAGTTTGATCAGGCTCTTAAATTGTATCAGGATTTATGGCGGGAAAATAGTAATCCCGCCGCCGCCAATAACGCCGCTTACATGGTGTCACTGCTCACTCCCGAAGATAAAACTCAGTTGCAGCAGGCGCGGCAATGGGCTGACGCCGCCGTTGAAGCCGCTCCCCAGCAGGTCGCCTTCCGAGAAACACGGGGGTGGATTGCCTGTCTGCAGGGAGAAAACGAATTGGCGTTAAAGGACCTCCGTCAGACGATTCAGGTCCTGGCGGACGTTCCGGAGGCCCATTATCATTTGGCGCTGGCGGAAAAAGCCAACGGCCATCAGCAATATGCTCGCTGGAACTTCCAGGCCGCTGTCGAGTTGGGACAAAAAATGATTCGCGATGAAAAGTCGTCGCCGGCTGTTTTGGAACTCGTCATCAATCGTTCCCGACAGGCATTAGCGGAATTGGGACCGGAGAACGCTGAAGATCCTTCATGACGGAAACCGCGTCTTCACAGTGCGCCTACCTGATAAGCATCGACGTGGAAGAATATTTCCAGGTTGAGGCGGCCGGCTTGCCGCCGCATCAATGGGATGGTTATGAAAAACGTCTTGAAGCGCCCATAAATCAGCTTCTGGAATTGTTGGGGCGGCGAAACGCTCTGGCGACATTTTTCATCCTTGGTTGGGTGGCGGAACATGAACCCAATATCGTTCAAACCATCGCCCGCGCCGGCCACGAAATCGCTTCGCACGGCGTGTCTCATCAAATGATTCATCGCCTTGATCCCGAACAATTTCGCGTCGAATTGCGTGAGAGCCGCCGCCGTCTCGAAGACCTGAGTGGTAAACCGGTGATGGGCTACCGAGCGCCGACATTTTCCGTTACCCGCCAAACCGCCTGGGCGGTTGATATCCTGGCGGAAGAAAACTATTTATATGATTCGTCCGTTTTCCCCGTGCATCACGATCGTTACGGCGTGCCGGATGCGCCCCCCGGACCTCATCGGGCGCAAGGACCGGCCGGAAATATTATTTTGGAAATTCCACCGTTAACATGGCGGGCGTTTGGCGAGAATTTGCCTATCGGCGGCGGCGGTTACCTGCGGTTGTTCCCCGTTCGTCTGGTTGATATTGCTATTCAACAGCGCAGCAAAATCCACAAGACGGCGGCCATTTATTTACACCCCTGGGAACTGGACCCCGGTCAGCCGATTTTACCGAGTATGGGTCGTTTCAGTCGCTGGCGGCATCGGGTGGGCTTGAATCGTACTCATAAAAAACTCGACTGGTTATTACAACGTTATCCCTTTACCACCTTCGCCGCTTTCGCCGTCGAACATCGTGAACGCATCACCGAAGTATTTTCTTACGCCTGACGGACTAAATTTGAAACGTGGGAATTATTCAATATAAGCAAACTTGCGCTCATAATCGACGGTCATGCCGTCAATAAAGCTTTCATAAGCTTCGCAGGCAACATCAACCGGCGCAGAGACATACGTGTTAATCGTTGCGGTAAAACGCTGGTTCAGCGAGGCGTCCGGTTTTACCCCTGGGGCGAGTTGAATCCGGCAGCGGGCGCGAGGCGCGCCGTTGTAAATACGGAAATTACCGGTAACTTGCGCGGCCAATGTGTGATCGTGGTAGAGACCTTCTTTAATCTGTTCAGGATAAATACGATCGCAACCGTTGGCGGTAACAAACTGCCCCCGACCGAAGATGGCGATAACAGGAAGTTCGGCAGGGAGGTGTTGTTTCAATTCGTTCAATCCCGGAATGTCCGGCAGATCTTGTATATCGACCCATTGAGCAATGTCACCGGTGCGATAACGCATCAACGGCAACGGCCGTTCTGAGTCCAGGGTAGTGATGATCATTTCGCGGTTATCGAGAATTTCGATGTAGATGGAAGTGGGATCATACGTGAACAACATCGGTAAACCCGGCGCATCCGACCCCAGCAGCAACGCCTGCAACTGCGGATGTTGATGCAGCACACGGCGCAACATCGCCAACTGGGGAATTTCCATAAAAAGATTCAGGCCTATTTCCGCCACGCCCATGCTGGACACGACCAATCCGGTTTCAGGTCCAAAAGGATCTATTCCTAAAAGAGATTGCAAATATGCCCGCGCATTTTCGGCAATCGGTTCTTCGCCGACGATGACATGTACAAATAGATCGGACCAATTAATACCTTTTTCCCGTCCGTATTCCAATACGCGCTTGATGAACGCCGTTTCGCCGACCAGAATAATTTGTTCATAATAAGAAGCAAGTCCCTGCACCAAAGCGACGGCCATATCTTCGCGCACACTGATAGGAGCGACCGTGCAACACGTCGCCGGTATCTGAACACCCATCGGCAGGCAATTTATCAACAATGTGGTCTTGGTGCGAGCCTGGAAAAAAAGCTCGAGGGCGTCATCGATGCGTTGGCTTTGTTGAGTAAAGGAATCAACAGGGATGATTCCGTAGGCAAAACGACCGGAATGCCCGGAACTGGTAATAATACCGGCGGGCATGAAATATGTTCCTTGTCGGCAGAGATCTGCAAGAGCAAATTTCTCAAATGTAGATGCTTTGTCGATGATCGGAAGCCGCTTGAAATCCTCCAGTGAATTAATTTCTCCCGATTCGATAGAAGCCTCACGAAGTATTTGGGCATACGCCGGGACGTCACCAGCGGCCTGTCGAAAAGCCTCGAGAATAAGCGGTTGAAGGTTCATAACCTGATCCTTTTCCAGTAAAGCGGTATGAATATCGCTTGTTGACATTGTAGCTTCCTTAAAATAGGGGAAATAGCAAATATTCCGAGAAATCTATAAGTCTAAATTTTTAAATGGGTTATGTTTTATAGGTCACTTACGTTGTATCGGCCTTTTCCTAAAAGCGATTTATAGAAATTTTGTAAGGTAAAAGAAAATGTATTGTTTATTTAAAATAGATATTTAAAATTAGCATTAGAAAGGATATTGCCATGACAAGTCGCAAAGATGGCCTGGACACCCGACAAAAGCTGCTTGATGCAGCCTCGGCGGTTTTTGCCGCCAAAGGCTACCGTGATACGACCATCGCGGAAATCTGTCGGAAGGCCCATAGCAATGTCGCGGCGGTAAACTACCATTTTGGCGGCAAGGATGCCTTATATACCCAGGTTTGGCGGCGGGCTTTTGATGTGGCATTGGAAGTATATCCACCTGATGGAGGACTTGGGGCTGATGCTCCGCCGGCGGAACTTTTGCGTGCACTGATCCATGCCCATTTGCACCGGGTACTGGATGATGGACGGTTAGGTTACGCCGGACAGATTTTATTGCGGGAACTGGTTGATCCCACAGACGTTATCGAAAAAATCCTCATGGAAGTGATAAAACCTTTGCGGCAAAGGACGTGGAAAATAATATCGGACCTGCTGGGACCCAGGGCCGGCGAGCAGGACATCCACTTTTGTCTGATGAGCGTGATTCACCAGTGCTTTGCTGTGGGCTTTTGCCGTTATCGCAAGCCTAACCACCCCCTTTCGGAACATATTTCTCCCGAAAACATTGACATCCTGGCTGAACACATTACCCGCTTTTCGCTGGCAGGTATTGCCGCCGTGCGGGAAAAATTCGAAACCACCCATGACAACTAAGTTGCCAACATGAATACAAATATGAGTATGGCCAACAGATTACTATTTATTCCCTTTATATCAATATCATTACTGGTCATGGCAGGATGCCGTTATCCTGTAAAATCGGTCACTTCGCCGGTGGCATTGCCTGAAACATTTTTGGAAAACGTTCAGGCGGATACCATTCCCCTGACGGCGCGCTGGTGGGAAACATTTGAAAATGAACAACTCAGCGCCCTGGTCGAACAAACGCTGGCGGAAAATTTCCAGATGCGGGAGGCGTGGGATCGGCTGGCTCAGGCCGAAGCGCTGGCGGTGCAGGCGGGCGCTGCGCAATGGCCCGACGCAACTCTGTCAGGCGGAGCCGGACGAACCTGGCAGGAAACCAATCAGCAATATTTTGAATCCAGCAGATATAATGCAGGTATAAGTATAGGCTATGAACTGGATATCTGGGGACGTATTCGGGCGACCCGAACGGCGGCGAAACTGGACGTCGAAATCAGTTATGAAAATGTTTATGCCACAGCGCTGGTCCTGACCGGGACGGTTGCGCGAAGCTGGTGTCAATATGTGGAAGCGCAGGCGCAGATAAAAGTTTTGGAGCGGCAAATCGAAACCAACCGGCAGGTGTTAGAGTTGATTACGACGCGCTTTGGCCAGGGCAAGACGGGCGCCGCTGATGTTTTGCGCCAGCAGCAATTCGTGCAGGGAACGCTCAGCGGATTAATCGTCGCACAGGAAAGAGTACAGCTTTTGCATCACGCTCTGGCGGTATTGACGGGGCAAACTCCGGAACAATTCAGCCTGCCCGCAGTGACGGAATTGCCGCCGTTGCCGCCGGGACCGGTTTTGCTTTCGCCGACCGGGCTGTTGCCGCAGCGGCCCGATGTGCGCAGCGCAATTCTGGCGGTGCAGGCCGCCGACCAGCGTTTGGGCGCGGCTATCGCCGAGCAATACCCGCGCATCAGCCTTTCGGCCGACGCGGAAACATCAGCGGCAAAAGTGCGCGATCTTTTTGATAACTGGCTGGCGAGTCTGGCCGGAAATCTGACACAACCTTTATTCGACGCAGGACTGCGGAAAGCCGAAGCAGATCGTCGCCGGTCTATAGTCTCACAAGCTCTTAATCAGTATGGGCAAACTCTTTTGGAAGCCTTGCAGGATGTCGAAGATGCTCTGACGCAGGAACAGCGGCAGCGTGAATATCTGGCCAGCCTGACCGAACAATTCAACCTGGTGCAGAAGGTTCTGGACCGCACTCAGGAAAGTTACATTAAAGGCCAGTTGGATTATCTGCGGGTGCTGGATGCACTGGTTTCAGTGCAAAGCCTGGAGCGAAACATTTTGACGGCGCAGCAGGAACTTCTTTCACGACGTATTGATTTATATCAGGCTATGGGCGGCCGTCAGGATTTAGCGCGGCCGGCGCCGGCGACATTGCCTTAACATGGGGCATACTATTTGCGGCCACTGAGGATAAATAATGGCACAGCTCAACGAAACAAGGTCAACCAGAGACAGGGATAAACACACCGAACATGCCAACTGGCTGGGCGGTATTTTCACCGGCGTGGTATTGCCGATCGTGCTTTTGGCGGCGGGCGGATGGTATGGCTGGTATTTGTATAAACACCGCCCCGGCGCCAAGCGCGTTGGGCCGCCGCCGCAGGCACGGCTGGTGGACGTTGTCACTGTCGAGCGCAGCGATCATCCCGTCATTGTCCGGGTGATGGGGACGGTTGTTCCCGCCCGACAGGTGGAATTGAAGCCCCTGGTGTCAGGTAAAATCATCAGCATGAACGACCATTTAATCCCGGGCGGGGTGTTCCAGGCCGGAGAGATGCTCATGCAGATTGAGCCGTTGGATTATGAACTGGCCGTCAAACAGCGCCAAAGCGAACTGGCGACGGCGCAAAGCAATCTCAAACTCGAACAAGGCAACCAGGCGGTGGCGCTGCAGGAATTTGAGCTGCTGGGGAAAAATGTCACCGAAAAAGATGAAGAACTGGTCCTGCGCCAACCGCAGCTTTTAGCCGTACAAAGCGCCCTGGAGGCCGCCGAGGCGCGGCTGGAACAGGCGCAGCTTGACCTTGAGCGCACGCGCCTTACCGCACCTTTTAATGCATTGGTGCAGAACAAATACATCGATATGGGAACCATGGTGTCGCCGACGACACCGGTGGTCAGTCTTATCGGCACGGATGAATACTGGGTGGAGGCGGCCGTACCCGTGGATGAATTGAAATGGCTGACCATCCCCCGGCGGGAAAACGAGGCCGGATCGGCGGTGCACATTTATAACCCTTCCGCCTGGGGCGAGCAGGCCTGGCGCGAAGGGCAGGTCCTGCGGCTCAGCGGCGAACTGGAAACCCACGGGCGCATGGCGCAGGTTCTTATCAGCATCCAGGACCCCCTGGCGCTGCAGGAGGAGCATGCCCATCAACCCGTGTTATTGGTCGGTTCTTATGTGCGGGCGGAAATTCAGGGACAGTCCATCGCCTCCGTTATCAAACTGGATCGTCAGTGGCTGCGCGACGGCGACTGCGTTTGGATTTTTACGGAGGAAGGCACGCTCGCCATTCGTCCCATTGACGTGGTTTTCCGGGCGCGAGAGTACGTGCTGGTCTCCGGCGGATTGGATACCGGCGATAAGATCATCACCACGGACATCGCCGCCGCGGTGGAAGGTTTAAAGGTGCGCATGGAGGAACAAACTCAAAAGGACTCATCTCAATATGACGGCTGATAATTACAGCGAAACCCCGCAGCGCGAAGGCCCCATCGGCTGGATGGTGCGCAATCGGGTAACGCCGAACCTGATGATGCTGGTGTGCCTGATTGGCGGACTGTTTGTCACTACGCAAATCAAACAGGAGGTCTTCCCCGATTTTGAAGAAGATAAAGTGCAGGTGCGGGTGCCATATCCCGGCGCCAGCCCCGAAGAGGTGGAACAGGGCATTGTGCTGGTTATCGAGGAGGCGATTCGCGGCCTTGACGGCGTAAAGGAAATCACGGCGACGGCGGCGGAAAATGCAGGCACGGTTGTCGCGGAACTGCTCGAAGACGCCGACCAGCAGAAAGTATATCAGGATATCCAGCAGGAAATCGACCGCATCACCACGTTCCCGGAAGATGCCGAAAAACCTGAAGTCAGCCTGATGGTTCATCGCCGCGAAGTGCTGCAGATTGAAATTTATGGCGACGTCAGTGAGTGGACGTTGCGCGAAGTGGCCGAACAGGTGCGTGACCAGTTACTGCTGAACAAGGGAATTACGCAGGTTGATCTGGTCGGCGCGCGGACCTACGAAATCCATGCCGAGATTCGCCAGGAAACCCTGCGCGCTTACGGTCTGACGCTCAATGACATCGCCCGTAAAATCAGCGCCACCAGCGTGGAAATTCCGGGAGGGACCATCGAAACCCCCGGCGGTGATATCCTGTTACGGGTGAAACAGCGGCGCGATTGGGCGGAAGAGTTCGCGCGCATCCCCATCGTAACCACCGACGGCGGAGCGGAAATCCTGCTGGGCGATATCGCCCAGGTGAAAGACACCTTTGAAGACGCGGACCGCGAGGCAACTTTTAACGGCCAGCGGGCGGTGGGTCTGGAGGTCTATCGTGTGGGCGAACAAACACCCATCGGTGTGGCCGATGCGGTTTATGAAGCCATGGCGGACATCGAAAAAGAATTACCCCCCGGCGTCGCCTGGGGCATCAGCCGCGACATGTCGGAAACATACCGCCAGCGTTTAACCTTATTGCTGAAAAACGCCTTCTGGGGTCTGCTGCTGGTATTCATACTCCTGAGCGCCTTTCTGGAATTCAAACTGGCGTTCTGGGTGATGATGGGCATTCCGGTTTCGTTTCTGGGTGCGTTTCTATTTTTGCCGGGAATGGACATCACGATCAATATGATGTCCATGTTCGCGTTTATCATCGCACTGGGCATTGTCGTGGACGACGCCATCGTCGCCGGCGAAAATATTTACGAATACCGTCAGCAGGGCATGTCCGGGATTAAAGCGGCCATCATGGGCGCGCGCGATGTGACCCTTCCCATCGGGTTCAGCATTCTCACCAACATCGCGGCCTTTTTACCGCTGTGTTTTGTCCCGGGAGTGATCGGTAAAATGTGGCGGGTCATTCCGCTGGTGGTGATTACGGTATTTACGATTTCCTGGGTGGAATCGCTGCTGATTCTGCCTTCCCATCTGGGACACTCCAAATTGCCGCGCACCGAGGGCTTGCTGGCTGAGGTGCATCGCGCCCAGGCGGCGTTCAGCCGATGGTTTATACGCCTGGTGGAAATCATTTACGGACCGTTTCTTGATAGATGCATGAGATTTCGTTATATCGTCGTCGCTTTGAGCATGATGATTCTGGCAGTCATTCTGGGATACGTCGCCGGCGGCCACATCGGGCTGATTCAGATGCCGCGTGTGGAATCAGACCAATCCGTGGTCACGGCGATGCTGCCTTATGGCACTTCCTTCGGAAAAGCCGCGGCGGTGCGCGACAGGCTGGTGACGTCGGCTCAGCAGGTCGCCGAGGAAAACGGCGGCGAAAAACTGGTGGAAGGCCTTTTCGCCCTGGTGGATGAAAACAAGGTGGAAGCCAGAGTTTACCTTACCCCCCCTGAAGTGCGCCCCATCAGCACCACCGAACTGACCCAGCGCTGGCGAAACGCTCTGGGACCGATAGCCGGACTGGAATCCCTTAAATTCGAATCGGATCGCGGCGGCCCCGGCTCCGGCGCCGCCCTGACGGTGGAACTGAGCCACCGCGATATTGAAATTCTGGACCGGGCCGGAGCGGAACTGGCGGCCATCCTTGCAGAATTCGGTAATGTTAAGGATATTGATGACGGCTATACGCCGGGCAAAATACAGTTGGATTTTACTCTCAAACCCGAAGGCGAGAGTATGGGGCTGACCGCCTATGAGGTCGCGCGGCAGGTGCGGAACGCTTTCTATGGCGCGGAGGCTCTGCGCCAGCAGCGCGGCCGCAATGAGGTAAAGGTTAAAGCGCGTTTCCCTCTCAGCGAGCGCATCAGTGAATACGATCTGGAAACCCTGCTGGTGCGCACACCGGCCGGACGCGATGTGCCCCTGCGCGACGTCGTCATGGTGCAGCGCGGCCGCGCCTATACCTCCATCAACCGGCGTGAAGGGCGCCGGACCGTGAACGTAACCGCCGATGTCGCTCCCATCGAAGAAACCGCGCAGGTCATGGAGACGCTTAATAACGAAGTCCTGCCGCAGCTGGCCGCGAACTATCCCGGCTTGTCGTATGGCTACGAAGGCCGACAGGCCGATATGCGGGAAGGCACGCAAAGCCTCAATAACGGCTTCGTCTTCGCGCTCATGGGCATTTTTGTTTTGCTGGCGATTCCGTTCCGCAGTTATACGCAGCCCCTCATCGTTATGGTGGCGATCCCCTTCGGCATTATCGGCGCGGTGCTGGGCCATATCATGATGGGATACGCCCTGAGCCTGATGAGCCTGATGGGCATTGTGGCCCTGTCCGGTGTGGTGGTCAACGATTCCCTGGTGCTGATAGACTACTCCAATCGCCTCAAGCGTGAAGGCTTAAGCACCTTCGCCGCGATGCATCAGGCGGGCATCCGGCGCTTCCGGCCTATTATGCTCACCACCCTGACCACCTTCGGCGGGTTGGCGCCGATGATTTTTGAAACGTCCCGGCAGGCCCGGTTCATGATTCCCATGGCCATTTCACTGGGGTTCGGCATTCTCTTTTCCACGGCAGTGACGCTGGTGCTGGTGCCCGCCCTGTGCATGATCCTGGACGACGTTCTGGCCGTCTATAAACGCCTCTGGCGACAAAATTAACCCGCCCCGCACAAATCATGGCTAGGCATGCATGGGGGATATGAAGATTTTACAAACTTTTTACAACCTTCTTGCGCCGATTTGACTCCGGCGGGCCGATAATGGCGTATAGTAGGTTAGAGGTTTATATGGAACAACCCAAATCCAACAGAAGGAGTCTTATCATGACACGGCGTGTATGGTTCAATATTGTGGTCATGGCCATAGTGGCCGCAGGCATCAGCCGAGCGGGCGAAGACCGAACAGCTTCATCAGCACCGATGGCGACATTAACTCCGGCCTCATCCCAGGCGGTAGTCGTCAGTGTGGAAACAGATCACGGCTACCTTCTCGCCGACCGG
>JAFGBA010000095.1 GCA_016933395.1 Sedimentisphaerales bacterium
ATGGCCGCTAAAATCGCTTCCATCCAGCAGCCTGACGGCTTGTGGCATTCCAGTCTGCTGGATCCGCAAACCTACAAAGATCCGGAAACCAGCGGCACGGGCTTTTTCTGTTATAGTCTGGCTTGGGGGATAAACCACGGTCTATTAGACCGGGCGATGTATCTGCCGGTAGTGAAGAAGGCCTGGGCCGGGCTGATTGACTGCGTTCATCCCGATGGCAAACTGGGCTGGGTGCAGCCGCCGGGTGGTTCCCCGAAATCCCGTTACACCACGGGCTATGATGTGACAGAAAATTATGGTGTGGGTGCGTTTTTACTGGCCGGTAGCGAAGTATATAAGCTTGCTGAAGCTCAATAAATGTCGTAACTATTCACAGTTCAGCAAGCCCCTGACGAGAGTCAGGGGTGGATTGGACATGTCGCACGAAAACGCACAGGGCGTTCGACCCCCAACTCTCGTTGGGGGCTGAGTAATGAATCCGTCAACGGTTATAAGGTGCATATATGCAAAAATTAGCATTCATCATGATTATGTTTGCAGGAGTGACTGCGGCCATGGCTCAGCAATGGGACGAAACGGGATTTTTCCGCACAACGACGCCGATATTGGATTACAAGGAAAATACCTGGACCTTCGGTAATGAAGCGCTGGAGGTAACCTTGCGATATGACCCCGAGGCGGGTGGGCTGATGCTCGACCAACTTTACGACAAGCAGCGCCAACGCGCCCTGCTGGCGAAACCGTCAGCATTGTTATTGTTGACCAATCCTGCCGGTGAGACGGTGCTGGATTTGTCGGCGGGATGGGACCTGGCGGTTGCTCCGCGGTCGTTACGCCCGCGAGTGGGGGCCAAGCAGGCATCAACCATGGGTCTGGATATCGAATTGCAGTCGCGGGAACTGTTGCTCATGGCGTTGGATAAAATTTCGGTAATTTTGCGAATCAACGTTTTTCCCGGCGATGAACCGTATATCACCATCGAGCCTGTTGTACAGGCGCGCTGGCGGGAAAAGACCCATATTGACAAGGTCTATTACGCCAGGTTGAAACCCGATAATGGTGGGAAATTGGTTACATTTGCCGGCGATGCCCCGCCGCCGGAAGGCGTCGACGAAGAAAATCTGCAAACCTGGTCGCCGAAAAAAGCCACCAATCAGCACACCTTGACTTGCGCCGATGGCAGCGGCGGCCTGTGGGTGTCGATAGGTAATTATAACCAGCAAATCCGTCAGGATGGCGATATCGTCAATATCGCCGCGCTGGCCAATGTGTATCTCGATAAATATCTGCCGTTAACCCACGGCAGCCTGGGTACGATGATGCTGGGTGTGTATCGTGGGCCGCGCGAGGCGGCGATTTTCGATTACCAGTTGTTCCTCATTAAGCACTGGATCGCCGGCGATCTGCACACCATCGCTCCCCATGTTCATGATTATTGGTACAGCACGCGGCGTGGTATTTCGGAGTCGCAAACACCGCGTTTGGAAAAACACATACCGATAATAAAGGAATGTGGTTTTCACTTTTTCTGGTTCATTTACGATAAACACGGTGTCTGGCCGGATTGGTATCTCGAACCGAAGGAATTATTCCCCGGCGGCGTCAATGCCGATGATCCGCGCTCAATAGCGTCGGTTTTTGCCGGAACCGGCATTGGCCTGGGGCTTTATACGGCGCCCTGTCGGGTGGACCACGATTTCAATCTGCATTACGAACTTCGCCATGATGATTGCCGGTTGTACGGCGATTTACTGGGCCGCCGCGCTCAGGAAGCCCAGGCGAGCATCTGGTGGTATGAGGACCATCCCGGTGAAAATTATCAGCTTGACGAAGACCTGCCTAACCAGCCCAAAGGCAATTGCAGTTGGATGTGGCGGCAGGGGTATATGCTGACCCGGCAGGAAGCCCGTCGGCATGTGCCGGACCTGGCGTTTTCCCGCACGTGGGTCGATGCCGTCGAGCAACTCGGTTGGGCGGAGGTGACGGCGTGCCTGGATGTGTGGGGTATGCGCGGCGGCAACCAGTCCGGCGGGCCGACGCGGGAGCATGATTTGTTTCTGGCCGATGCCTGGCGCAACACCGTCTGGCGGATTGTGCCGGTTTGGCCGCTAATGCACCACTTGGGCCATCACCCCGTGCATATCCGTGATGAAAATCGCTTACCCTCCGATACCGAATATATCGATTCCTCGGCGGCGATGTACGGGCCGTTTTGCCTCAATGGCCCGCTGAGCGATACGACACCCATCGAGCGGAAAATTCATCGCAAATGGTCCGATTTCAACTGGAAATATCGCGAATTTCTGCGGTTTTCACTTCTGGCGGATTTTGTCGGCGATGCGGGCAAGGTGGATGGTGTTTATCATCTCGCCAACGCCAATGCTGACGGCGTCTGCGGTTTCATCGGCCTGTGGAACAAGGATAACGATAATCCGATTGAAATCACCCTGCGCATCCGGCCGGAGGAGTATCGCCTCCGCTGGAAGGGTGATATCACCGCCCGTGTCTGGGACGGCGACACGGAGATTCCCGTCCGCCGCGAAAACGGCGACATCTTCTTCGGCCCGATTGCCATGAAAGCCCGCTCATCGGCTGTTTTACAAATCAACTCCAAATAGCGGCCTGATACATTTCCCGAAAAAGACGGCGTCCATGACCACCCCATCGACGCCCTGCGGTATTTTTTCATCAACCGCCTCGGCCGAAAGTTCGCCGTCGCGGAAAAGAAATATTAGGGTACCGCCGACATCCTGTCGGCAGGAAACCCCCATGCCGGCGAGGACGCCGGCGATACCCATGGACGATCAACGCCTCCGCGACATCGTGGACCGGGCCAGGGAGAAATACTCCGGATTTCCTCAAGCTAAACCTGAGTTTAAGCGAAGGTGTTTTCTGTGAAAATGTCCCGCGGCGGTTTGCGACGGTCATTGGGGAGGGGGTAGTTCAACTCCGGTTTGGCGGGGTAGCCGACGGGCATGAGGGCGATG
>JAFGBA010000096.1 GCA_016933395.1 Sedimentisphaerales bacterium
GTCCGCCGGGAAAGTTCATCATAGGTAAAAGTGGCTATTGGGTTGGCGCTGTCATCGCGAATCTCTCGCAACCGTCCCAGGCTGTCGTAATGGTAGGTAATGTAGCTCTCATCCGGATACACCAGCTTCGTCCGGCGACTGTTACTGTCGTATTCATAGCCCACCGTCTTGCCGTCGACGCTGGTGTAGGAAGCCGAAAACGGTTTCTCCTTTGTTTACCCAAATTGTCAAAGAGCTGGAGCGGCTGTTAGCCGCCGCATAAAAAACCATGAAAAAAAGTCAGCCAAGTTGAGTTTATTATTTATTCTCAATCAAGTTCTCAACTTGTGAATCAATAGGAAATTTGATTACATATTTTTTTTCATCATAGTCCGGCATATTTGCTTGAACATTTGTTGCACGATAAATCGTCCTGCGAAATACTCCTCCTGGCGAAGAAGGACCGGCAACAATAGTCGCCTCCGTCGGATACCAAATGCCTGGAGCAACTTCTTCTATTTTTGTCACGATAATTTTTGAAATCAACCATTCGAACCCATCTTTTTTTGTGTTTGTATTCTCATATCCTACTAAAGATAAGCATCGATTAGGATCCAGCCAAAATATTTCAGAAACGCGCGTCTCTGTGGAAGGAGTACTAATTTTTATACATTCCAATCCCTGAAATAACTCAGAGGATACCTCATAGGCAGGCTTCCCTTCACGTATTGCTTCAACATTTAGACTTAAAAGATCAGAGAATGAATCAAATTCATCATGATTCACAAAAAAATAATTCATAGAAAAACGCTGGCCGGTGGCAATTAAAATATTTTCTGAATAGAGGGCCTTTGGGGCATATGGTAATATACTTCCTCTTTTCGGGTAGGAAATCTCGCCATCAATTGCCTTTTTTAACTCAAATGTCATTCCGTATTTTCCATTGTAACTCAATGAATAATCTTTTTCTACAATTATTTCTTTGTCGTTTTTATGCCAAAGAAACTTTTGACCCTTCACATCAACACGAATTTTGCTCTTCGGCAAGCCGTTTATCCAAAATTTTGTGGAAAACGAAATTTCATCTTTTCCTTTCTGCCACTCACCTTTAGCAGTCGTTTTACTTTCAGTCCATACTTCTGATTCTCCATTGATATTAAGAAGCCCTATTTCGCTTTCACGCATTTTGCTTATTAATAAATCCATATCATTAACATAATCTGATGCATCACTTGCTTCAATTGTACTTACGAAGCAGAAAAGCAAACATAAAAACCCTCTTTGTATCACTTTTTTCATTTTGCACCTCAATCCTTTCCTTATTCAATATGTTATATTTCAATAAAACACAATGCATTCCGTTTAAACTTATAAAAGTGCTTCATCAAATGGAATCCGCCGGACAATCACCAATACAGCCAAGATGCCATTTTACTCCAACATATCCAACAGTTGACATGTTTGGCTTGTACCAAAAGTTTGCGGAATAACAAGGCCTGTTGGATCCTTGCACTTACAGTAAATTCCAAATCCAATTCTATAGCCATTTTGGCACACCTTCGCTTCTGCCCATACGCATGCTGTTTCTACAAAATCATAAATACATGAGCATTTTTTGGTTGCATTATTGGACGGCCCATCTATTATGTTCCAACCACAAAAAGCTCCGGGATCAAGACAACTAAAATCATCGATATTTACAAACGCACACATAGCATGCAGCGGAGATAACGTATAGACGCAAGGAGAACCTCCGTCTGGATCACAGCATGTTTCACAATAACCGTTAACGCAACATTGGTCCAATGAACACTCAGCATCCTCCATGCATGGTTTGGGAGGTGTATAACAGGCCTCAGCTAAATATGCATAATCGCACACAAATACGAAGGATGAAACAAAAATGAATACACGATTGATTTTAGACATTATCTTTCCTTTCATTTTTATGCTTTGTTATAACAATACAAATATATGGTAGATATTTTCTCAAGCCATTTCTTGGACGATTTAGCGGCAGGGCAAGTAGGATATTTTACCATCACATCCTGAAAAGCCGCCATTGCTCCATGGAAGGCAAGGTCTTCTTCCATGGTGCCTTCAATCATCATGTGCGAGTAACACATTCCTTCCCTATATTGGGCATGCCAGATATATTCAAAGTCGGGATAATCAGTTATGGCACGCTGGTAGTAAGCCAACGCATATTCAAACAGCCCTTTCTCGTAATAACCGTCCGCCAGATACATCAGACCGTCTATAGTAATACGGTCTTCCGGCGCCTGATTGCATAATATATCCAAAATCAGGATAGATTTCTCCAGATTTTTTTGGGCGCGGCTATAGGATTCTTTTTCATCGCGTATCTTTAAATAAGCCTTATAGCTGCGCTCGGCAATCATCAGCAGCGTTTTGGGGAAATCCGGCGCATTATAATGGGCCTGCACCAGATCGGTGAGCAAGGTTGCGGCTTCTTCCTTTTCGCCCTGGTAATCCAGCAGGGCCGCCAGGTGCGCCTGGGCGTGGATCCGCTGGCTGCCCATCTCCTGGGCGGCCATCACCTGCCGGTAGAGGGTTTCGGCCTGGGCGTACTGGCCCTGAGCCTCGCAGGCGGCGGCCAGACGGTACACCTGTTCGACGGCGCCGCCGCCGGTCACGTCATCCGTCAGAAGTGCTTCGGCTTCAGCGAGGGCCTCCTCCGTCGCTCCCAACTCCACATTGAGTTTCAGCCACGCCTTGCGGGCCTGCTTGCCCGACTTGCTGGTGGGCGCCATCGTCGCAGCCAACTGGTAAAGCCGGAGGGCGCGGGGTTTGTCGACGGTCGAACGGTACGCATCCCCCAGCACCTTCAACGCCCCGGGCAGGTATTTGCTGCCGGCGTAATCATTTATCAAGGAGGCAATCTGTCCTTCGGCCTGTGCGGTGTCGCCGTCCATGAAGGTTCCCAGGATGACCAGCCGCCGGGCCAGGATCGCCGCCTGCTCATCGGCGGGATTGTGGGCCAGAACATCGTTGCTCAACCCCACCGCCGCTTCCGCCAGCCCCTTCTTCCAGGCCGATGCGGCCACCTGGGCGATGCTCAAGGACTGGTCTTTATCGGGATATGCCGACCGGAACCGGTCCGCCGTCGCCGTCACCGCCGCCGCATCGCCCATCTCCATGCACGCCATCAGCCGGGAACGGTACGTGTTCGTCAGGGTCTTCGAGGAGACGTCGGGTTGTGCGATAATCGTATCATATAACGCCAGGGCCAGATCATGCCGGGCCTTCGAACGGTATTCCCCCGCAATGGACCGCAGCGCCTCGGCCAGGTGCGCATCCTGGGCAAACGTACTCTGCAGGTTCTCGACCGCTGTGGCCGCACCGTCCAGGTCGCCCTCGCCGATCATCCGGCAAATCAATTTAGCCCGCGCCGTGCAGACATACGCGCTTTGCGGCCAGGCGTCGATGACCACCTGGTATAACTCCTTGGCGTAATCGTAGTATTTTTTCTTGAAGCAATAGTCCGCCGCTCCCATCACCGCCTTGGCGATCCCCTTGTTCGCCGCCATCGGCCCTTGGGCCTTGGCCAATGCCGCATCATACGCCGCCCGGTCACGCAGCAGGATATTCAGGCGGATTTCCTCTTTTAAGGCCTTGGCCGCATAACCCTTCATCGGCCAGGTGTCGCTGACATAGCGGTACAGGTCCCGGCTCTTGGTGGACATCTTGAACCGTTCATATAAATGCGCCACCTCATTGACCTTGTCGGCGATGCGGGGATGGCCGCCGAACCGGTTCAATAACTGCTGATAGTGCTGCTCCACCCTGCTGAAATCCATCTGGTGCATCGCCGCCGTGATCAGGCCCGTCTGGGCGGTAATCCCCTTGGGCGTATCCGGCCAGCGACGCAGAATTAACTGGTACAGGTCGCCGGCCTGTTCGAACAACTGCCGCTCCAGGGCGGCATTGGCGATCCATATCAGGTTTTCATCCAGGTTCGGCTGATTCGCCATGTATGCTTCAC
>JAFGBA010000097.1 GCA_016933395.1 Sedimentisphaerales bacterium
ATGTTGCGCTAAAACGTTCAAAATGTCTCTCAAAAATCGTTGCTGAAAAATTTGTCCTCTAAAACGGCTTTATTAGAGGTGCCCTTATGCTATTTGGGGTAATCTTGATAACCACTAATGCTTTCGGCGGGGTTGTGGATTACGTGGATGTTTTTGTGGGAACGGAAGGCGATCACGGGCAGTTGTACCCGGGTGCTACGACGCCTTTCGGACTGGTTAAACTCAGTCCCGATACGGGCGGAAGCGGCCATGCCGGCTATGATTATGCCAATATGACCATTGAAGGTTTTTCTCATACACGGCTGGGCGGCGTGGGATGCAGCGGCGCCGGCGGTAGCGTGAAACTCAAACCGGCGCTGGGCAAAACCGCTACGGATACCATGAATAAAACGTCCGAAACAGGCCGGCCGGGATACTATCACGTCGTCTTTAACAATAATATCCAGGTGGACTTGACGGTTTCGCCTCGGGTTGGATTCCACAAATACGCTTTCCCCGCTTCCGCCCAGAGCGCGTATGTTCACATTGATCCGACGCATAATTATGCGGGTACGTTGGATTCGAGCTGGACGGTCGAAAGTAACACCCTGGTGACAGGTTACACAAGGGGTAAAAATGTGTGCGGCCATCAGTATTATAAATTGTATTATGCCGTCCGGTTTGACCAGCCGTTTATAGAGACGGAAGCAGACGGTTCAACGGTCTGGTGTAAATTCACTTCCGGCGGCAGCGCCGCCACTATTCAGGTGAAAGTCGGTCTTTCCCCCATCAGTACGGCCCAGGCCATCGTTGAATGCGACAATGATCTGCCAGGCTGGGATTTTACCGCCGCAAAAAACCAAGCGGAGGGATTATGGGAAAATGTACTGGGTAAAATTGAACTGCGTTCCGTGTCTTCGGAATTATATGAATTTCGCGATCTTTTTTACACCTGCCTGTACCGCTGTTATCTCCTGCCTCACAACGTGACCGGCAGCAACGGTGAATATCGCCGGGCCGGTGATGAAGCAACCATTCGGCAGGTTTCGGCCACCGCTCCGGATTACGTATATTATTCCGGCTGGAGCACATGGGATGATTTTCGCAAATTCGCCTTGATCTCTTTATTGGAGCCGGATATTGCCCAAAACATCGTTCGCTCCGTGGTTGACTGGTTCAGCGGCGGCTATACGCCCGCCTGGGCGGATGGATATTGGCCCTGCCCGTCCGTACGAAATGAATTCATCAATGCGCTTGTTTTAGACGCATACCAAAAGGGGATTACCGGGTACGATGTCGAAGCGGCTTATAACGGCATGGTGGGTACGATTCACGGCAATGACCAACTGGAAAAACCATACCAGTATTATATCGTAATGAAAATGGCCCGGTTGCTGGATAAACAGGCGGATTATGAAACCTATAAAACTCAGGCGCTGAGTTACCAGACCTATTGGTGTCCGACGCAGGTTGACGGCGAAGGAAACATTCGCGGTTTTTTTACGCCCACGGGAAATTCCGTACCTCAAAGCGACGTTAATACCGTAGGAAAATATTTCTACGAAAGCAACCTTTGGCATTACCGGCTTTTCGTCCCGCACGATATTCAGGGATTGGCGAACCTGCGCGGCGGCCGCAGCCTCCTGGCGGATGACACCGAGTACTATTTCAGCACTTGGCAGCACATGGCGTTGAATGAACCGTCGCTAACCTATCCGTTCTTGTTTAATTATCTTGGTCGACCTTATCGGACGCAGTACTGGAGCCGCAAATACATTACCGATAGTGTGACAAGCCTGTATCATAATCATGGTTTGTTTTCGTCGCCCGTCATATCGCGTGTTTACCAAAAGCAACCCGCCGGCTGGCTGCCTACGATGGATGATGACACCGGGGCCATGTCGAGTCAGTTTGTTTACTCCGCCCTGGGATTATATCCCGCCTGTATGGGCGACCCATATTATGTTATCGGCTCTCCATTATTTCCGGAAGTTGTACTTCATTTAGCAGGTGATACAGAATTTACTATTCGTGCCCAGGACGCCAATCTGGCCAACAAGTATATTCAATCGATCAAACTTAACGGCAAAACTTATTTGAGAACCTGGATCGCACATGATATTCTTCAACAGGGAGGGGAGCTGAATTTGCAAATGAGTTCAACGGCAAACACCTTATGGGGGACAGATTTGTGTGCGGCGCCGCCCTCGTTATCGGCGTCTGCGACGGAAAGTTCGGCCCTGAAAGCGGATATATCGAGCATGGATAACCTACCCGACTGTCGGGTGGATTTGTGGGATTTGACAGCAATGATTGAGCAGTGGTTAATGTGTAGTAATCCCCGGGATGTTTTATGTGCGGCAGACTAATATGTTTTAATGAAAAGGCTTTAGGAATATAATGCGATATTCAAAAATAATTATATTTTTGTTGTTAGCAGGTTTATGGGTTAATTGTGCGGAAGGCGCCGTTGATGCCTATCCCTGGCGCATGTGGCAATTTCACGTCATGAAACCGGACTATATTCGCCGTGTTATGGCGCAAGCGGGCGAATTCGACGTTAATGCCGTCGTTTTTTCGCACAAGATTATTTACAATGCCGCGGATATTCTGGAGACGGATGCGGAAGACTCCTCCATCTGGAGGCCTAATAAACACGGTCGGGAATTACAGCAACTCGCGCGCGAGGCGCATCAGCTTGATCTCAAAACCATTATCTGGATTCATGAACTCGAACAGGCGCCCGGCGAGTTTATCCGTGGCGGCAAGGTGAACTTTGATGATGATTTGCTCTCGAACTGGATAAAAAATAAATATCGGGCGCTATTTAGGTTATATCCGGAATTCGATGGCATGATGCTCACGTTTCATGAGACTCGTTATAAAATTTTTGATAATGAAAAAATACGCTCTGATTTATCAATGCCCAAGCGTTTTGTTCGCCTGATTAATATGCTCAACGAGGTGTGTCGGGAACAGGACAAAACCCTTATTGTCCGCACTTTTCTTTATGAACCGCAGGAACTCACCTGGCTGCGGGAAGGATTAGCGGAAATCTCCGAGGACGTCATTATTCAATCCAAGTGCGTGCCCCATGACTGGCAGCCGTTTTATCCGCATAATCCCATGATCGGCGGCTTTCCCGGCCGCAAGATGATTGTTGAATTCGACTGTTCCTCGGAATTCACAGGGCGAAACCGTATTCCTTATTGTAATCCGGAATATTTTCTGATGCGCTGGCGTCATGATCGTAAGTTCCCGGAAGTGACAGGTTACAATGCCCGTCTCGATCATGCCGGTTTTGATGCTTTTTTCACGCCCAATCAGATCAACCTTTATACTTTAACTCGCGTATTGCAAAACCCGGACATTGCCGCCGAGGACATCTGGAGGGAATGGACAACAAAAACCTACGGGGAACAAGCCGCACCAGATGTTCAAAAAGCATTGAAGCCAACTTTTGAATGTGTTAACCAGGCCTTTTTCGCCAAAGGATTCTGGTACACCTATCACTCCCGCATCTCGGATTACGATTATGCGCTTAAGTCACTAACGCGTCGATCGTTGTATAAATGGTCGCCTGACGCCCAGGACCTTAAACGCACCGAGGAACTGCTCATTAACCCGACGCCGGAATTCTTTGAAGAAATTCTGGCGGAAAAAGACCAAGCGATTGCGCTTGCCGATGAATGCTTGTTGCATCTTCGCGCCGCCAAACCGAATTTAACCGGCGAACAATATGATGATTTACGTTTTCGCTTGGACTTATTGCGGCGGGTGACGGAAATCTGGAAACAGCACGCCGCGGCCTTTTGGGGATTACGCCTGTTGGAGCAAGGCCGGTCATCGCCCGGTTTACGAGAACGTATTGAGCATGCCCTCGAAGCTCTGGACCGACAGGCCCAAATCAGTCAAGACACTCCCTCCGTTGGCGACACGGAACCTGCTTCCGCCAGGTATATTCGCCGTTTTGTCGAGGATATGCGCCGCCGCTTGAAAGACCGGAAAAATCCTTCCTGAATCCATGTGGTGCTCGGAGCTTTTGAGATAAATGAAACAAGCTTCTAATAATAAGGTGTTTGACGATGCTAATCAGGCAATGGTTGCTATTGACAATCGCATGGGGATGGGTTGTATGTGATGGTTTTGCACAAAGCGAAAAATCAAGCCCTTCCTCCGTCTCCCGGCCTTTTTATTGTGTAACCGATTTTGGCGCTGTTGGCGACGGCGCAACCAAAGCAACCGCGGCGTTTTCCCGTGCGATTGACGCGGCTTCCGCAGCCGGCGGCGGAACGGTTATCGTTCCGGCGGGAACGTACCTGACCGGGCCAATTCATCTTAAAAGCAATATTACGCTGAACCTGCAGGCGGGCGCGAGACTGAATTTCACCAATGATTTTGTTGATTATTTGCCGGCGGTGCAAACCTGTTGGGAAGGCACGCCTTGCATGGGTTTTTCCCCCCTGATTTACGGGTATCAATTGGAAAATGTCGCTGTTGTGGGACGAGGCATTATCGATGGGTGCGGGCGGGCCTGGTGGGATATGTACAGGCAATTCAGGCAGGAGCGAAAAGAACAGGGTAAGATAACAACCTGGACGACAGCGCAAAAAACGTTGCAGCAAACCAACAAAAACAAATTTCCTGAAGAGAACCGGCCGCAAGAGGCTCTTTGGCTGCGGCCGACCACGATAGAATTTTACGAATGCGCCAATGTTCGCATTGAAGGCGTAATGATAATGAATTCGCCTTTCTGGACCGTGCATCCGACGTATTGTGATAACGTTACGATTGAGGGGATCACCATTAAAAATCCCGCAAATTCACCCAACACGGATGGAGTGAATCCGGATGGCTGTCGAAATGTTCATATCAGTAATTGCCATATCAGCGTGGGCGACGACTGCGTCACCATCAAAAGCGGGCGGGATGAGGCCGGGCGCAAAATGAATCGCCCTTGCGAGAACATCACGGTCACCAATTGCACGATGCTTGACGGCCACGGCGGCGTGGTGATTGGCAGCGAAATGTCGGGCGGTGTGCGCAATGTGGTTATCAGTAACTGTATATTTGACGGTACGGAGCGCGGCATTCGTATTAAAACAACCCGCGGTCGCGGCGGAATCGTGGAGAATATTCGCGTCTGTAATATTGTCATGCGGAACATTACTTTGTCGCCCATTTGGTTGAACATGGCTTATACGCGCACCCGGCCGGAGCCGGTCAGTGAACGGACGCCGACATTTCGCAATATCCACTTCGCCAATATTACTTCGTACGGGTCGCGCTATGCGGGTTATCTAAAAGGTCTGGAAGAAATGCCGATTGATAATGTAACGTTTACCAACATTGATTTGCAGGCTCATGAAGGTTTTTCCTGCAACTATAGTCAACATATGGCCTTCAATAACGTGAAGCTTGAAATTGAGAAAGGGCCGCTTATTTCCGCCGATCATGTTCAACAACTGGAAATTAACGCCTTAAAAACCCGTTCATCCCTGACGCCTATGATGAATCTTGACTTTGCCCGTGATGTATTAATTCACAACTGTATTACTCCGGTCGCGGAGAAAAATTTCATCAAAACCGGGGAAGATTGTGAGTGTATTGCCATTATCAACAATTATTTGGGGTTGCCGCAGAAAAGTAGGGAAGAAACCGGTTCTTGATGGACATTTATTGAGGGAACGTCAGTTTTACGGTGTTGTTAGCCGTTCAAGCATTTCGCGCATACGAATCTGGTATGAATGTCGCGTTATCACGGTTTGACATGTTTTTTGCACCAAAGCTTTTCGTTGCGGCTCATGGGTAAGATAAAAGCGCACTTTTCGCACTAGGTCAGCGGGGGTGTCAAATGTGATAATATCTTCACCTGGGGTAAAATATGCTCCCAGCCCGTCTGTACGGCGATCATCGCGGGAACCGCGCACCAAAACCATCGCTCCGGCCGCGGCTGCATCCAATAATAAACGCTCCACCCGCCCTGATGGATTAAAGTATAGAATCATCCGTGCGGTATTGAACAGCCGGTTGCGTTCCTCACCATGGTCGATAGGACCAATCAGGCGATTCGCCAGCGGCGATTCATCCCAGTAATGCAGTCGAGTTCCAGCGCCGGATTTTCGCAGGGGCGTATTATACCATACCCCCAGATTGATTCCCTCCCGCACCAGGGCCATTCCGTAAGCTTCCGGAAGCACCGCCTCAGCCAGAACATGATTGAGCATGTCGCGAAAAAATCGCTGTAAATCATCCTGACGTAACTCCACGCCGCATCGCTGTGCGCGTCTAATGAGTTTATCCGCTTCTTGCGGCGAGTATCTTTCCGGCTGATTTCGCAGATCGCTCACCAATTGCCGCCACAGGGCCTGATGCGTTGGCAAATTAATCTGGTAACTCTCCGGTTTTGTGCAAAGTCGGTCGCAAATCAGCGCCACGTCAAAGGCATACTCGCTGTGAAATTTCTCATCGGTTTCCAGAGGATGGTAGCGTTGCGTATCTGTCGCCAGAGGCAGGTGAAAAACCTGATGGTGTGCAAATCCCGCTGCAATGAGTTCATCATGTTGCTGCTTTGTTGTCGTAAAGACAGCGTCTTTGGGACCCATCAACGTGGCGTCCGCCATGCCGTCCTGCCATGTTCGCCCCGTCGCCAGCGTTGCTGCAATTACCTTTTCCGGCATTGCCCCTTTGATATGGCCTCGCAGAGTGTCAATGAGAATAATTAAATGAGGTTTTTGCCGTAACAACCGTTCCGTTTGCGCCCATGGCGACATGATTTCAGGCCGGTCCGACATTTGCCAATGGCACTGAGCGCCCAATTGTGCTAAACCCGCCAGCGCATCACGACTGCGGCAGTATTGTTCGATACTGTTGATGCGGCTGATATTAATAACTTGCAAACCATCCGCGGTATTGTTCGTTGGGCGCAGCGCTGACTCCACCTCCGACCATGATCGTTGTTGATCATATTCCTGCAATTGGCTATGGAGTTGATTCACGGCGTTTTGCAGCCGTAATGCGGAAGCGTCAACGGCTTGGTTTATCAATTGATGGTAGGCATGATTTTCTGCGTCCGTCAACCAAGGCCAGGCGACGCACTGGGTAATCAGATTATAGCCTGGATGCGTCTCGAAATAGTGCACCAAACCCTCAATCATATTTTCTTCAGCAATGAATACCAATCGTCCGCCGGCCAATGCAGTGGAAAAATCGTGCAAACGTAACACCAGGTTCAATAGTAAAGGATTTTTTTCCGTGACAAATAAGGCCTGATGCCCCCCGAATATGTCCAATACGCCTTTGGCTTCCATACCATGGCCAATGCCGTTCATGGCCAGGTTGCCTTGTTCAACCTTGATCCGTTTAACGTTGGCGCGTCCCGATAACCGTGGTGTGGAGCTAAAACCAAGCCAGTTCCATTTGCCGTTGGCGTCGTGCAAACGAAACGTTACGGAGCCGTCTCGCGCTACAACCATTCGTACTTGCAACGCGGAAGTCGAATTTGTGTCTGAATTTTCCAGCGGCAATATGACCTGAGCAATACGTTCGGCCAGTATCGGTTCTCGTGAACGTAGTGCTGCCAGATTGTTTTGTAATAAAGCTTCCGCCGGCCAGCGGTTGATAATATCGTCTGTCGCAAGCGATAAAGATGTTTTTGAAAGGCGGGATGATTTGGCCGCGGAACAGTCGATGGATTGCTTTAGCATGTTGCTGTTGCCCTGTCGTTTTGCATATCCATAGGTGAATCGGTAAATTCAATCTCCACGGAAGTGTGGCCGAACTGTTGCAGGCGGTTGGTTTTTACTTTGATATCACAGGGATTGCAATGACCGAAACAGTCACAAGGTTGAAATTGTTGGGACATGGTGAATTCGCGGTCCAGAATATGGCCTATCGGCGCTGCTTCCTCATATAAATCGTGATGACAACGAAAAACGTTGCCGTCCGGCCCGATTATTAATTCCGTCGTGCGGCATAGAACGGTTCGCGTGCCGTTCAGGGAACATGCTTCCGGGTATTTGTATTGTCCATAAAGCCGTCCTTCATGGTAGCCCAAAAAGTCCTTCGTGCGAAAGTCGATTCCTTCCGCCTGTGCCCGGCGCTGCACCTCCAGGATATGTTTTGCCTGCGTCGGATGAAGCACTCCGTACACGCCTATGGAAAAACCCGCTTTCATCAGGCGAAGGGTTTTCGCCAGTAATTCATCCGCGTTCGCCTGTCCGGGATGATAACTTACTCGTATTGACGCATAAGGCGCTTCCCGCCATAGTCGCTGCGGATCCACCCGGGCGATCATTTCTTCCACGTCAAAGGACAGATTGGTGAGGATGTCCAGTCGTATGCGCTCCGGTGTATCGTTAATGATTTCATAGAAATCCGGGTGTACACTGGGTTCTCCGCCTTGCAAGGTTATGGGAATCGGTCCTGTGTTGCGTTCCAGGCCTGTGATTCTGTTGAACGCCCGAATCCAGTCCTTTCCCGTTAAATGTTTGCGGCCAATTCGTCCCGGTGTTTCGAAATGATTAATGCAATACGTGCACCGATATGGGCACGCCATGGTTAAAAACACTGCGACGTAATTGCAATCTCTCGTGACGGGAAAATTTGGCAACGGCGATTTACCAAACATAAACCTGAAACCTCCGTGTTTTCTCAGGGGGATACGTATATTCTTGGTTTATTGCCGATATTTGAATATGAAATAAACTAAATTTCATTTCATCAAAAGATTGAGCCTGAGGGTATGGCTGTTTCCGCGGGTTTAGGCGGAACACGACGGCGCGGAGCCATTTGATCCCGCACCGCGTCGGCCACCATATCTACGGTAATCATATCCATACAGGTTTCGTCATAATCGCAGCGAGGTTGAAAACACGGTACGCATGCTCTCGGACATGGCGCCGAAATCTTTGCGCCCAAACCATAAAGATAAATTTGCTCCGCCGACGTTGGTCCGAATAGTCCCACAACTCGCCTCCGCAATCCCAGGGCCAGATGCAGTCCCAGAGAATCACAGGTGATAAGCAGTCGGCTTGAACTGATCCATTCGATATAATGCCGCACACTATTAAGCGACTGTTGCCAGGAAACGCTGTAATGTTGACTTAAAATATCATGCAGTTTATCCCAATTTTTTCGAGGCCAGAACTTGGTTGGCCATTTGCTTCCCACATGATGATTTAATCCAAT
>JAFGBA010000010.1 GCA_016933395.1 Sedimentisphaerales bacterium
CCCGCCCAATGGAAATCCCTCCAAAACCAAACCGACGACCTGGCCGCTTGATTTTTTTGCCGGGGTGTATTTGCTCGGATGCTTACGTTATAACTACTATAACCAAGCAGGCCCTTGATATGTATTTTTAATTCATCGTCGTATTTATCTATGATCACCATTCTGCGATTTTCATCATAACGCCATTTTTTAGCGCCGGATACTTTTTGCGGTCGGGTAAAGCTCTTGACACACAAACGATAATCCAATTTCTCCGGCCCCAAAACGCAAATTTCGCCCTTTTTTTCATCCATTCGGATAACGATATCTTTATAGTCAACGCCTTTGCTAATTGGGCGATGATAGATTATTTCTCTTCTACCATAGGGATACAATAATATCGTTTCCTTTTCGGCCCAATCATTATCACCATGACCGGTAACATCAGTTTTCACTAGCAAGGGTATTATCGCGCCTGCACGTATAAAGATGGGGTAACGATGAAGATCCGCCTTATAATCCACCACTGCACCGGGCGGATATGCTTTGGCTTCATCCCAATAGTCAATCCACGTACCAGTAGGTGGGAAATAAATACGTTTTTCATTATTTTCATCAATAATTGGCGAAACAAAAATATCCTCCCCCAGACAATGATGACTCTGTACCGTCGATGCTCCGCGTACAATGGATAAACCCGTCAAATGAGCATCAACACCATAACTGAAAATATATGGAACCAGTTCACTATGCAACGTTGCATAGTAACGATAGATATCCACGGTTTCCTCATCATGAAACCAAGGCAGGTGATTTTCCAGCCCCCCATTAACTCCGCCATTATTCATTATCGGCATTAAGGCCCCAAATTGGGCGTACCGGATCAATTGCTCCTTATTTGCACGCTCCTTATCATACCCCCCCACTTCAACGCACAACGTTCCGTATCCGGCCGTAGCGGAATAATACAGATCATCAAGCTGCTTTTTTAGACATTCCCAGTTACCGCAAAAATCTCCGCTCCAGCCCACGGTGCATACCGAAATAGGAGAATAATATCCTCCACGTTCTCGGTCCGAAAAAGGACGCGACATTATTATACCCATAGGATTTGTCGCCATTAGCGCTGAATACATTCCGGCATAATAATATCGTCGAAAACACTCACGATCCATCTCGCCAATGGATGTTTTTACTCTTTTGCCAAGATAACTTGCGCCAAAATCACATTTCCAGCCGTCAATTCCCATTTTCTGAACATTATCGAGTTTGGATCGCCACCATGCACAAGCCGCCGGATTGGTGAAATCCAGGTGCACTCCCTTGCCTTTCCACCAACCGTGTTCCCGGCCATTATCAACAGCGAATCCTTGGGCTTTCACTAACTCGTAATCTTCACAGTCGTTATTGATGTAACCGGTCATCCATAGAATCACACGCACATCGCGGGCATGTAACCGGTCAATCATCTTTTGTGGTTCAGGATATCGTTGGGTGTCCCAGACAAAATTGTTATATTTGGTGGACCAGGGGCTATCCACGATCACCACGCCAACAGGAATGTTCCGGGAAAGATAACCTTCGACAAGATACTCCGTTGATTGTCGCGTATTACCATTATCCTCCCATACCCACGGCTCCAAGGCCCAACGAGGACAAATCGGGGACCGGCCTGGAAAAGCAGTGATTTGATCCGTGTTGATTTCATCACTATAAATATTATTATTCGCACCCCATAATAAAATTATCGCTAATAATATGATTCCTAAACGCTTACCGTTCAGCACAAATTTACAAAAACAGTTTAAATTAACTATCATTATGATCCCTTAGCCGTTCAACGCTATCATATATATATCAAAACATCTTTGTAAATTCAAACGCCATAACACGCAACACCGTCGCCAATTAAGGATAAGATAATCACTCTGTTCATTTCTGTTTACAGAATATCTATCGGAGGAAAATCTAAAAACTTCCTGAAGCGAGATATTAAAACTTTTTGCCGTCGAGGTTGCGCTTTCTCGATAAAAGCAATTCCTTCACATGCAGCGCCGATCTCAACCCCAAAAATTCCATTCGCCCGGCAAAAACCAATCCTTCCCCGCGAGAATGTTATTCACACGGCTTGCCCGGCCATCGAATATTCCACCGGAGCAAATCTCGGTTTAGGATGGATAATTTATGGTATAAGTAAACGGCGCGGCGATCTTACTTTTTGCCGCCTTTACGACTATATTGCTGTTGCTTGGCGGCCAAATCAGCAAGAGTAACCCGCACCATAAATTCTTTTACTTGCTTGGTAAGATCTTTCCAAACCACTTGGATGGCGCAAATGCCCTCGCGGTTGGTTTCCTCACTGGGAACACCGGCTTTCGCAGCCTCTTCGCCCGTATCGCCGGCAATATCCAGAACAGCGTAAATATCCCATAAATTGATATTTTCCGCAGCGCGGGCTAACCGATAACCCCCTTCCGCTCCACGCACGGAATCGATCAGGCCGCCGATCTTCAGCGACGTGGCGATTTGTTCAAGGTACTTGGCCGATATTGCCTGGTTTTCCGCTAACTTCCGTAACGGCACAGGCTTACCGCCTTCATGTAATGCCAGTTCAATCATGGCCCGAACCCCGTAGCGAACGCGTGTAGACAGCTTCATAGTCGAATACTCCAATAGAATTTATAGTAACCTAATAGACATTTAGGTTATAGTCTTTGTTTAATCCTCGGTCAAGTATTTACCATACCGGAAAATAAAAAAATTGGGCCTCCCTAATGACATTATAGATAAGATTTTCTCATAAAATCTTTAATGACAATGAAACATCGGCGGTTATAATTCGTCTTTATATTAAACCAACCGTGTCGGTCACGGGGCGTTTTTATAGAGAAATTCCTTTAAGTAAAGGAGATGCAATGAGTTACTTACGACGTTGGACGCTTTTGGCGACGATTTTATTGGCTTTACTTACAAATTGTTGTTTTGCCGTTGCACCAACCGTTCTCCGCGATGTGCCCGGTGATGCCGCATTGATATTGGCCACTCAACCTTTATCTGAACTTAGCATAAAAGCCGACAGTTACGCTCGAAAAATGGGCTTGCCCATTGCCCCGGAGGAACCGATTGATTTGGGGGCGATGTTGTCGGGTAAACTGGAAATTCCCGGCCTGATCGATCCGAGCCGCGGGCTGGCCCTGATAATTACGGATTTGGAGCAGGCGGAGGAAACACTGATGCTGTTCCTGCCCATCACCGACCCGAAAACAGCCGCAGATGTGCTTACCGGTAATGGGGCCACCCCTCACCCGGATATGCCCGGGGCGTTTCAGAGGATGGGTGAAGATAGCGTGGCGATGGTCGTCGGCAACTATCTGGCGATGGCGTCGGACGTCGAACAGTTTAAAAAACTTTCGGAATTGAAAAAGGGCGTCACCCTTTCCGCCTCCGACGCCAAGGTGTTCGCCGAGAATGATGTCGCTGCCGTGATTAATCTGGCCGGAATCATGCCCAAACTTCGCGAACAGATGCTCGAAGGCCTGGCCAATATGCCGGAAGAGGCCAAAACATCAGGCAACGAACAAATGATGACCATGATGGTCGATCGTATCAGCGAATGCCAGACAGTTACCCTTGGTTTTCGGCTTGGTGATGCAGGAATCAATATGGTGGTAAATATGCTGGCTAAACCCGGCAGCACCTTGGCGACATATCTCGCCAATAATACAAAAACCACCCCGGCCGCATTGGCCAAGCTACCTGCCGGCAGCATGATATTCGGCGGTTCGGTTGCGTTAAATCCTGAAGTTATGTCATCGCTTATGGACGCGCTTATCGACATGAACCTGGCGGCGGTTAAAGAAGAGAATATCAACAAAGAAGAGATCATCGCCCTACGGGATGTTTTGCATAAAACTTATGAGTCTAACAACAAAGGTTCTTTTGCTCTTTATACCCCGTCTGCTCCGAGCGGATCCGGCATGAATATGTGCATGGTCGTACATCAGGACAATCTTGCCGAAACCATGAAACTATCAAAATCATCCATAGAAGCCCTCAATAAACTCTATCAACAAGGCGATGGTAAAATGCCGGTAATTACTTATACAGAAAACGCCGGCAAGGTCGGAGACCTTAGTTATAATGAGGTTGTGGCGGATCTCTCTCAAATGGAGATGAATCCAGAAGGAATGCAGGCGTTAACGATGGTCTTTGGTTCCCCCAAATTCACCGTACAAAGCGCCCTGGTTAAAGAAAACATCATGGCGAGTGGTATCGGCGAGGGCATGTTGGAACAAGCGGTTTCGCTGGTGAATAACAGCACAACGAGTCTGGATAAACAAGCAGGAGTGGCCAAAGCGGCGCAAAACCTGCCCCCCCAGGCAAACGCCTATTTATTTGTCGATATCCAGGGTTATTCCCAGTTCGTTATGCAAATGATGATGGGCATGGCCCAACAGAATCCTGAGGCCACCCAAGGCATGATGATCGCGATGGGTATGATGGGGCAATTGCAGGGAACCGCCGGCTGGGCGGCGACGGCGGAAGACGGTATCCTCAAAACCGAAGCGTTTATTCCCATGGAAACCGTGCAATCGGTAGCCAATATCGGGATGATGATGCTACAGAGCATGGGCGGCGGGATGGGACCAGGACAAGAACCACAAGGCTCTTCCGGGTCAACCTTTTAGGAATGGACCATCGAGGTGAGTTATATTAAACGCACCGCGATCACTAGAACATCTTGCTTATCAGTGAATGTACGCCCCCGGCTGAAATGGCCGGGGGCATCTTTTTTCGCCCTTTTGGGGCGAGTGGCGATTGACCAAAGGTTTAATATGGATTAAAATACAGGTTTACGGCCGCGTTGTCGGCCCGGAGTTAATGCCACAAAGGAGCAAGCTGGCATGAATGATAAAATCCTCACCGAAGCCATTACTTTTGATGACGTATTGCTGCTGCCCGGCGCCAGCGACTTTTTGCCCAGTCAGGCGGATACTTGCACCCGTCTGACCCGCAAAATCAACATCAATATCCCGCTAATTAGTTCGCCGATGGACACCGTCACGGAGTCGGCCCTGGCCATCGCTCTGGCCCAAGAAGGCGGCATCGGCATCATTCACAAAAACCTCAGCATCGAGGCCCAGGTTCGCGAGGTGGAAAAAGTCAAACGCAGCGAAAACGGCGTCATCCTCGATCCCGTCACCCTGGGGCCAAAAGAACATGTCAGCCGCGCCCGTGACATCATGGCCGAACAGAATATCTCCGGTGTGCCTATCATCGGCGAGAATGGCAAACTGGTAGGTATTCTGACACGTCGGGATATGAAGTTTCTGCCCAACTTTGACCGCCCCATCGAGTCGGTCATGACCTGCGAAAACCTCGTGACCGGCCCACCAGACACTACGCTTGACCAAGCCGAGGAAATACTTAATCGTCACAAGGTCGAAAAGCTCCTGCTGGTCAATAAGAACGGCACCCTCGCCGGGCTGATTACCATGCGGGACATCGAACGTACCCATGAATATCCCAACGCCAGCAAAGACGAGCGCGGCCGGTTGCGGGTCGGAGCATCGGTGAGCGTCAACCAGTTCGACCGTGTTGCGGAACTCATCAAAAAGGATGTGGACCTGATTCTGGTCGATAGCGCCCACGGCCATTCCAAAAACGTTATCGAAACCGTGCGGCAGATTCGCCGCCAGTATGACATTGATATCGTCGCCGGCAACGTCGCCACCTACGATGGGGCCAAGGCCCTTATCGACGCCGGGGCGGACGCCGTGCGAGTGGGCATCGGACCGGGAGCGATTTGCACCACCCGCGTCGTCTCCGGTGTGGGCGTGCCGCAGATAACCGCCATCATGGAATGCTCGCGAGCGGGCGATGAAGCAGACGTGCCGATCATCGCCGACGGTGGCATCCGTCACAGCGGTGATATTACCAAGGCTATTGCCGCCGGAGCTTCCACGGTCATGCTCGGATCGCTCTTTGCCGGGCTGGATGAATCGCCGGGGCAGTTGGTTATTTACAAAGGCCGCCGCTTCAAACAGTATCGCGGGATGGGGTCACTGGGGGCGATGATTACCGGCGGCGGCGAACGTTACGGCCAGGGCGGCCAGACCGACGCCCGCAAGCTTGTTCCCGAAGGCGTCGAAGGCCGGGTCCCCTATCGCGGCCCGCTGGGCGAGTTCGTCTATCAACTTGTCGGCGGCCTGCGGGCGGGCATGGGCTATTGCGGCACGCCCGACATCGAAGCCCTGCGGAAACGCACACGTTTTACCCGCATCTCGGCAGCCGGCGTGCGGGAAAACCATCCCCACGACATCGCCATTACTCACGAATCACCCAATTATTCCCTCGACATATCCCAGGAGCAGTGATGAAAAACCTAATCACAATCTCGTTAAGCATTGCCTTCATCGTCTTCATGGCCGTTGGCTGCAACAGCACCCCCATTATCACCGCTTCACCGGATGCGGCCGTGAATTCAAGCGACACTCCTGAAACCAACGCCATGATAGAGTCGCCTGAACCGGCAGTAAGCACAGCGGCTATGCCGGAGAAACCTGAATACAAAATGGACTTTCCCACCCGCGACTGGCCTGAAACCATCTGCACCTATCAGCCGGTAGGCATCCCCCACCCCACGCTTTACGTGCAGGATCCCTTCTTTGAAGGAAACGTTTCGGATAATGGCCGCTTCCAGACCTTTACCGGTGAAGACCTGCTGGCCGCGGCGGCCGGGCCGTTTATCTTCCTCGGCCAGATTATCGCCGCTCCTGTCGAGGCCGTCATTACACCGCCATGGCAAACCCAGTGCGCCCGCAGTGGCTATGACCATGCCGATGAACCCACTCATGCCCTAAGCTGGCAGCCTTCCGGTATGACGGTGGATGATGACATGAGCGTAGAAACCTGCTGCAAGAACAACGATTAAATCTTTAGCCACTGATGACGCAGATGAACAATGATGTAAATAGAATTCAAGAACTCAGAACCCAGAAGTCAGAATAAAATCAAAATCCGTACTACTATCCATAATCTTCTTGTTTTTTATGCACGTTTTTCATGCCGCCATTTCCGTAAGTGCTTTGATATCAAGA
>JAFGBA010000098.1 GCA_016933395.1 Sedimentisphaerales bacterium
ATACGCCGCGTTGGCGGCAGTGCCGGCGTTGTTGCTGCTGTATTTTCTTAAGCTCAAACGCCGGGAAATGCCTATTTCCAGCACGCTGTTGTGGAAACGCGCGGTGCAGGATTTGCAGGTGAATGCCCCGTTTCAACGGTTGCGGAAAAGCCTGCTGTTGTTGCTGCAATTATTGGCGTTAATTGCTGTGCTGGCGGCATTGGCGGGACCGGTGTTATCGCTGGTTTCGGGCTCAGGTAAACGTCATGTTATATTGATCGACCGGTCGGCGAGTATGCAGGCCGAGGATGTATCACCGAGCCGTTTGGATGAAGCAAAAAAGCGGGCAAGGAACTTTGTGGATGCGATACGCGATAGGGGTCTTTTTTCCACCAACGATAATGTCGATCAAGCGATGGTGATTGCTTTTGACCACCGTGCCAAGGTGATGTGCAACTTTACCGCCAACAAAGCACAACTTAAAGCCGCCATCAATGCCGTCATACCCGGTGACGGCGGTTCTCAACTCGGCCAGGCGCTGACGATGGCCCGTGCCTTCGCCCAACCCGCCGGCAGCGAGGGAAGTGATCAGCCTTTGCTCAATCCCGCTCAGATAGTGCTTTTTAGCGATGGGCAAATCAGCGACTTGGAAACCCTGACAGTGGACGATCAGGAGGTGGCGTATCATCCTGTCGGCGACGTGGAAGCCGCCAATATCGCAGTCGAAACCTGTCGGGCCAAGCGTTCCTTTGAGACTCCCGAAAATATCGACGTCTTCGTTATGCTGGTTAATTACGGCCTTGAAGCCGTTACGTCCGAGTTGCAGTTAAGCATGGATGGTGTAGTGCAGGCAGTGCGGCCGGTGGATATACCCGCGGCGGTCATTGAACAGGGATATCAGCCGGGGCGCAGCACGATCAACTTCGCTTTGCGGCGGCCGGAAGGTGCGGTTATTGAAGCGAGGCAACTGCATAAAGACGCCCTTGCGGGCGATGACGCCGCCTGGACGATTCTGGAGCCGCCGCAGGAATTGACGGCGCTACTGGTGACGTCAGGCAATGTACCGCTGGAATCGGCCTTGCGATCCTGTCCGCTGGCAAGGTTTGACACTATCACCCTTTCTGATTTTGCCGGTCGTGCCGGAGACATGAGTAAGATAGCGGCTTATGATATTATTGTTGTCGATGGGGCGTTGTCGGCTGCACCGCCGTCAGGGCAATACCTGATCTTTGGCCAGCCGCCGGCGGGTATTGGCGTGGGTGTGGGTGAGTCGGTCCAGAATCAGGTAATTATTGACTGGCGGGCGCAGCATCCGCTGTTGCAACATGTCAATCTAAGTAATTTCTTCACACAAAAAGCCTGGCGACTCACATTACCGCGCGAAGCCAAAGTCCTGGCGGAACTAAACGAAACACCTGCACTAACGGAGGTTCGCCACCAGCGAAGTGTTTTTATTTTGGCGCCTTTCGACGTGATGGAGACCAACTGGCCGTTCGAACCGGGCTTCGTCATGTTTTGCTATAACTCGATAAATTATCTGGGAACACAGGTCAACGCCCAGTCGAGTCGGGATATGATTGCAGGAGAACCTCTGGTGACCCATGGGCTTAAACCCAAAGCCTGGTATCGTGTTATAGGACCGGGCGTGTCCAATCCGGCCGTGCAGGCTGATGCCGCCGGCAGCCTGCGTTTTCCGGAAACCGATTGCGCCGGTATTTACCGGCTTCAACGCGATGATAACGTTAGTGACCGTTCGGAGTGGACTTTTGCCGTTAATCTCGCCGATGCCCGCGAAAGCAATCTTACCCCGCGCGGAGAGCTGCGTTTTGTGGGGGCAACGGTCGGCGCCGAAAGGAACGCAGGGCGTTCAAATACCTTGATTTGGCCGTATCTGGCGCTGGCGGCCTTGATTCTTGTTTGCCTTGAATGGCTGGTATATAATTCCCGTGTCCGCTTGTAATCGAAGGGAAACCATCATGCGAATTCACCAACGACTTATAATAATGCTTCTGCTGGGCTTGGTCGGCGCGGCTGCCGGTGAAGAATCGCCTTTTTTGGTGGATGTGGCATTGGGTTGGGGTAATCATTATCGGCCGATGGAATGGACGCCGGTCAACGTTACCATTCAGAGTCGCTCAAGCGAACCGTTTTCGGGTCGATTGATTTTGTCCGGCGCTCAGGATGGACTTAACACTCTCAATATTGTTCATGAAGTTGTGCTTACCCCCGGTGTGCCCCAGCATGTGCCTTTGGTTACCAAACTCGCTTATAACCTGGAACAATTTCGTGTTCGGTTGGAAGACAGTGACGGCAATGTCAAATGGCGTTTTACCTACGATATATATGATCCTTCGTTTTCCGCAACGAATCTTACGGAAGTGGAAGGCGACGAATTTTTTATAGGCGTTATCGGTCGGCAACAATTCGGCATTCTTAACCTTAAAGACGCATTATGCAGCAATGTACCCGGCGGCGTAGGTGAAGTGATTGTTACGAATATGCCCATATTATATGCGCCCTGGGACTGGACCGGCTACGCGGCGCTGGATGTGTTGATGCTTTTCGATCCGGACTGGTCGGCGCTTAATAAAGATCAAAGCCTGGCCATTCGTCAGTGGGTCACTAAAGGCGGTAAGCTGTTGGTGGTTCTTGGAGCCAATCCCATGGGGCAGAATCATCCTTTACGGGCCTGGCTGCCGGTGGCGTTCGATCGTCCCGGCCAAATCAAACCTGATTGGGCTTATCTGGCCGACTTGAATCTGGATCACACCGACGACGTGGAAATAAATTGTTATCATTTGTCCCAGCGCACCGCGGATGTGTCGCTGGATAACACTTTTTTGGTCGATAATACCTGCGTTTATGCCGCAGCGCCGATGGGTTTTGGCCGGGTGGCCGTGCTGGGATTCAATCCCGGGGAACTTGGCCCGCGGCAACGCGCCGTTTCCGGCGTCTTCTGGCTGGGACGGTTACAGCCTTTACTTAGGCCTGTATCCAACGATAACACCAAGTCCGGTGTGGCCGAAACCGTCACCACCCTCGAGCGCAGCCTGACCCTGCTCACGGATGAATATAAAGAAAAAGACCATCACTATTATTTTGAAACCGGTTTCGATCAACAAGCCGCCAATCAGGTCATGGGTCATTTATACACCATTCCCGAACTGCGGCCCCTAAGCCTGGGGTGGGTTATTTTGATGCTGGGATTGCTGGCTGTGCTGTTGGGTCCGGTGGATTATTTCTTCCTCAAACACCGCGATAAGTTGCCGCTGACCTGGCTGACCATGACCGGTTGGATTGCCTTGTTCACGATAACGGCTTATTATGGCGTCGAGGCCCTTCGCGGCGGCAATCTGCAGGTGCGCGCCGTGTCCATGATAGACGCCAGCGATGACGCTTCCGATGCCTGGCGCACCACGTACACGGGCATCTTTGCGCCGCACAGCGATGATTATCATCTCGATGATATGGAGAAAAAAGGTTGGTGGTCGGGCATTGCTCCCAGTGAGGATGAAATTTATTATCACAACCGCAATATCGCTATCCGCAATATTGATTGTCTCCAGCACGATGGCGGCAATCTGCCGTTTTCCCTTCCCATCAACATCTGGTCCATGCAAACCCTTATCCGCGAAGACTCGTTGACCCGCGTACCGTTACGGGTGGACGTCGCCCGCCGCAACGACAATATCTCCGTCACTATCACCAATCTCGCCGACCAGCCTCTGACAAGAGGGTATGTTCTGTTCGAC
>JAFGBA010000099.1 GCA_016933395.1 Sedimentisphaerales bacterium
CCCGGACGCGCTGGCGTAGTTGCTGACGAAGGTGCAATTAATGATTTCCGGATCGCTTTGCACACAGGTTATCCCGCCGCCCCAACCGGCGCTATTGTCGGAAATAACACAGTTTTTTAATAATCCGTCACAGTATTGAAAGCGAACGCCCCCACTGGCGCCCACTCCCTCATTCCCTGTGATGATGCAATTGGTTATTACCGGGCTGGTGCGATTCTCCGAGTCGGTTCCCAGACAGAAGATACCTCCGCCTTGCTGGGCTAAACAATCTTGGACGATGCAATTTCTGATCGTCGGACTGGTCTCAAGACAGTAAATCCCCCCACCCTGGTTGCCAATGCTTTCGGTAGCATATCCGTTTTGGATGGTGAAACCGTTAATCACGATACTATTATCTTCACCGGTATGAAACTTAAAACCCCGATGCGGCTCTTCCACACTACCAGCACAATCGATAATGCAAGACAGCACGCCATTATCGCTTTGCAGAATCACATTCGTTCGTCCGTAAAAATTTAGATCGCAATTACCGTCACTTGTATACACGCCGTCGGCAACGATAATCGTATCGCCGGGGCCGCTAGAGTGAATGGCCAATTGAATGGTCGTATACGGGTGCACGACGGAGCCGTCCTGCACATCCGGAGCAGCGGCACAATCAACGTAGAGCGTACTGCAAGTCGGATACCCATCCGGAGGATTTGGATTCGTTGTTGATGTGCCGCGAATTCGTTCGGCGATGTCCAACCAGCCATCGCCATCCGTATCCGTGATCAAATCCTCGGCATCAGTAGGAGAAAAGCCGGTTTGGAGGTATTCCCAAATATCGGAGATTCCGTCGCCATCGGTATCGCGGTTTACATCTTCTGGAACAAGTGGATCAAAATCAGGATCGTACTGATCGCTGTAGTCTATTTCCAATCCGTCATCGATCCTGTCATCGTCCGTATCTTCATCAAGTGGACCTGTTCCGTAGATATATATTTCGTCATAATCCAAAAGACCATCATCGTCACTATCTTCATCCTGAGGATCAGTGCCCAGCCAATATTCCTCGCCGTCGTAGAGGCCGTCTTCATCAGTATCAACTTTAACGGGATAGTGGAAACCCATGTCAATCGGCGCGGTATCCATGGCGTCGTTGATATCGGTCGTGTAGCCCGGCATGCTCCGTTCATCAGAATCGTACCCGCCGTCAACGGCGTTGCAACCTTCAATCAGATGGAATCGATCAGAAAAGTTGGTCCAATCCTCAACCAACAATTCCCCGCTGTACGTCTGGGCGTAATCCGTCGCCGGATTGGCCCAATCGGTCACATCCAGCGTATCACCTCCGCACGCTGATTGTCCCGTTTGATAACGGAAAATATTATAAGTCTCATCGAGTGTGGAATTATATACCGTTATTCCATAGGTACTGTTATTGTGAAACAGGCAGTTTGTTGCCTTGGCGTTGCTATTGCCCAAACTAAGACCATAAATGTTATCGACAAAAGTGCAGTTGCTGACGGGGACGGTTCCGCTGGAGGAACTTACTCGAATCCCATACAAGTTCGCTGAAAAAAGACTGTTTTGGCATAAATGACTATTTGACACACTCGAAGACTGATAGAAGGGACCATACGTATTCAGCAGGAACTGACAATCGCGAATCAAGCCGCTGCTATTGTAATAAGCATACAACGTATAGCCCAAACCCAAGAACCGGTTGGCAACAAGTTCGTAATCGGCATTGTAAACCAACAACGTACGATAACCATAATAATAGGGATATTTCAGGGGTAAATTATGTAATCCGATGCGCATACATTCCACCCAGGTAATCATGCCGTTATCCGTATAAAGGTCGCCGTTGGCGATGATATTGTCGCCGCTGGTGATATACAGATAGTCATTGGAACTCGTGCTCCGATGGGCGATGACCGTGCCGGGCTTGATCTCCAGGGTTGCTGGACTGCCGCCTCCGTCCACGGTTACTTTTACCTCATCAATGAGATATTCCACGCGCGGATAATGGTAGCCGATGGCCACTGGTCCCGTATCACAGGTGCTATAATCCGGCTCCCAGGTGGTATCCGTGCTTAGGGTCGTATCGCTGTAAAAACCGTGGATATTGTCACCCGGCACGTGATAGATGGACCATTGGCAGGGGTCTTCGTATCCCGCTTCGGCGACGGTGCAACTACCGGCGTCCTTTATGAGTTCTCCTCCGTTGGCTTCCTTATTGAGATAGTTCCATCCCAGTTCATTGTAACTACTAACGACGCCATGCTGAGGAGAGGTAGTGAGAGTTACGGAGTTATTGCCAATTTGCAGGTCGTAGGTCTTATCAACAATGATGTTATAGTAACCGTTATAGTCATTGGCGATATTGGCACCATTGTTATTGGGATAGTGATAAAGGCCATAATCGCAATTAAGCATCAACGTGTTATCTATGGTAATGGTATGGGTACAGGCGGAATCGATCTCAATGGCCTTGGTCATGCCGCCCATAAAGTGATTGCGCACCAGGATGTCGCCATCTTCGCCATGAATGGTGACGCCGTTATCGTCGATTTGGGTAAAATAGTTGTTGAAAAGCGTAAGAGATTCGCCTTCTCCTACGGCATTTTCATCGATATCCATGCCATTGCCACATTGGTAAAACTTGTTGTGCCGTATGGGAATCGCAGGAATACCCTGGATATCCAGGCCGGGATCGGCGTAATATATCAGGCAAAACTCGATTTCGCTGCCCTCATCGACCACCAGGCCGCCCCAGTCATCCCGGGCGGGAGAGCCGCCGCTAATATATTCCCCGTTGTTATTATCGTGTACGCTGGTGAACAGAATGGGTAGGTAAGGATCGCCCTTGGCGATAATTCGGCCGTCACTGCCGGCGATTAGTTGGGTGTCATCAGCGAACTTGACAATCGTCCCCGGCTCAATCAACAACTCACCGTCAGTCACAGTGAAATCCGATGAGACGTAATAAGTATTTTTGGCGTACCAAACGTTGTCGCAAGGATCAAAAACGCCGTTGATGGTATGGTAATCCCAAGTGACCGGGTAACTTGCTTTTTCAAAGAAATCGCCTTCCAGGGTTTCGATAAGGTACACTTTATCGTCATCGTCCCGGAAAAGCTGTTTATACGCGGTCGTTTTGGGAGTCGAACGATTTGTCCCGGCGTCATAAATCTTTGACGCCGTGAAGCGATGGCGGTCATACCCGTAAAAGGCGTCTTCTTCCGGGACAACTTTCAAAAATTCAATATCGTCCCGCGTGGGTGTGGTGTTCAAATCCATACCCGGTATCGACCATTCCTTCGCACCAATGACAAAACTCATGTTCTGCTTCAGGCAGTAATGATCCAGCGCCAGTTCGGTATAGACCATGAGTTGAGTCTGGTCGGGCGTCATCCCGTCGGGCAGTAACGGTGAGGTATGAAAGATGACATCCTGATGAAAACCGTCCGGTTCGGCCACCAGCACCAAATCAAAGCCTTCTCCAAACGCATCGGGAAACACCAGACGCTGTGGATTCTGGGCATCAATATACGCCTGGACCTGTTCATTCGCTATCGCCAGAGTCTCCAGGCGATCACCCGCCATGGCTTTGATCGCCGAGGCGCGCAGCCACAGGATTTCCTGGTCCACGGTGTATGTCAAATAGGAATCCAGCGTGCGGCCGATAGCCAGCGTGTAGCCCGCCTGGTCCATGACAAAACCGTTCGGGGTTTCCCGCCATTGTGGATTCGTAATGGCCCACCGGCCCTGGTTGTCAAGATAGCAGATGCCGGTGCCAACCTCGATAATCCTGGAAACTCGCTCCTCAATATATTTTTGTCCATTTTCTGGGTTTATGCTTTCAAATTCACGTATTACATTAAAATGGCGAGAGTTGTGACTACGAGCAGTCAATACTTCTTCCATCCTCTGTGAAAGTACCTTTTCAACAGGAATCATTGCCTCTGAAATCGACAATGTACCTTCTGGTAAAGTGGATAAATTGGTGAAACTATTAGGATCGACAATTGCGATAGATTGCCCCCTCGTCCATGTCACCAGAAATCCCACCAAAGTAATTATGGCAACGGCCACAATAACCAACACCAGAATTTTACCATAACGCTTGATTGCTTCGCTCATAATTCCACCTTACCTTGTCAAAGGGAAATGCGCCCACCTGAAAGAACGCCCTGACCTTTAGTTAAACCGCCTCCATCTCCATATATTGGCCGTAAAAACCACATCCGATGTGGAGAAACAGGCAAATACGATTCAGGATAGCCTTAAAGATTCCCAATCATCGTTTGCCGGCATTCTATCCTTCTACACACCAATTACTTACACCGCGTCCTACCGTAAACGTGGTTAAATATATAAAACCGGTTATTTGTTTTATCCCGACACACCCGCCCCGATACAGCAAGCGAAAGTGTCTTACATTAAATCCCGTGATTTAATTAAAATATACCTGATGAAGATTACAAAGTCAAAAAAAAAATCAATTTTGCGAATAAATACTTTTCTGAATCATCTAATTCATGTTGTCGCTAATGGTTATTTGCAAATTTTTCCAGTTGGTTTCTTTTATGGAAGCGGTGTCGCGGGCATCCTGCCCGCGCATCTTCGTATCGCCAACCGCGTTTTTACGCACATTCGGCTCCATTGCCGCCCGCCACACCGCGAAATTGGCGGAAATGCCGAACCGGCTATTTCTTTTTATTGCCCGATGGGTTGGCCTTCTCCATCTCGATGACCCTCACCGGCAGTGTTCCACCAAGTATTCCATTCAATATCTCCAATTCCAGCCGCACATCCTGGTATCCTTCATGGCTGATCATAAAAGACGGCATATCCGTCCCCACGCATGTGATGCGGATCGGCTCGCCATAAGGCATTTCAATCTTACAAGGCAAGTCGATTTTCTGCGGCGATGTGGCCGGCGACGACACGCCCACATTAAGATGCTCGCCGGTATCAGCGCAACGGGCGTCGAAGACCAATCCATATAACCGGACTTGGGACAGAGTGTGGTTCTGCACGATCCGCACCGTCCATAAACAGACCGCAATCAAAACGATAATCGCCGTAACGAGCCAAACATTAAGGTTTTTCATGCCGGATGTCCTTATATTGAAGACAATCTGACCCGGAAAACGATGAACATATTATGTATTTTCCACGGTGTCCGCGGCGGATTCAACGGTTTGCGCTGTCGGGCTGGCTGCATCATTGGCTTGCCTGATATATTTGATCAGGCCATCAAGCTGTTCCGCCAAATCCAGAACGTCAAAATCCGCCGGTTTGGCTATAATCGCACGGGCGAAGCGTATCTTATCGGCGGTTTTGTACTCTTTTTCGCCCGGTTTGCGGAACTTTATCGGTGTTTCATAATCGGTTATTTTGCGAATCTCGTTGTCCGGGCCGTAAATCTCTTTGAGGGTGGCCTCTATCTGAGCGAAGGGTAGGTAATTTTCAATTTCTTTTCCCGCCGTTATCCAGACACGATGGCCATTTGCTTCAAATTCCTTCACGATTCTCTGTTTGGTTTCGTTGATATCATCCCCGGCCTGTTTCTTGTCGCTGTCAATCAGAATAGCCATGTGTCGGTTGATACGGCATAACTCTATAAAATCCTTGGCGACATCCTCCTCACCGCTGAGATGGCTCAGTAAGCGCCCGCCGTAAAACATGATGGAGTAATGGATGCCTTCAACCAGATCAGGGGCTTTCTCGGCAATCCAATGATTCAGATACAGCCGGTCGGAAGGCCCTTCCACCCAGACAATGCAATTGGCCTGCAACAAGTCACTGGCCTTGTAACCGAGTTCATTGCAAATCGAGAATTTCTGGCCATCCGTCAAGGCGGATTCAACGATGGAGCACCCGTCCTTAAGATAAACTCTGAAGATTGCCGTGTCGGGTGTGTCAAGAATATGGGCCGAATGCGTGGCGATAAAATATTGATTAGTAGTATTTTCCGCCAGGTAGCGTAAGAGTTTCTTCTGTAACAGCGGATGCAGATGAATTTCCGGCTCCTCGATACATAAAACCTGTTCATTACAGATTGTCGCCGCCGCAGCCAAGATGATAACCTCATGGATACCGGTGCCAAGTGAGCTTAAAGGCAACATTTTCCCGTCTATATTTACCTGAACAATGTCTTGTTCACTGGGGATATTAATAAGAGCATCTTTATTTCCTGTTACCTCTTGCAAATATTTATTTATCTTTTCAAATTGTTTATCAAGTCCAGGTTCATCATGTCGAGGATTTTGAAGCTTCGCCAGTCGTTTTATCAGGCCTTTACCGCTGAATAATTCGTCATCTTTGTCAGTTCGCGTATTGATTACTTCTCTTATGGCCGGGATGAAAGACACTTTAACATTCATCAAGTTGAATGGATTGAATCTACTCAAAATTTGTGGTATCCAAACTGTCGGATTCCCTCCTCCATCGGCCTTTAGAACTTTTCTCCATATTCTATGCCATTGTTCGGAACTTACAAGATTTGCATCAAAGATTTCTTGTATAAACTCTTTATCAAGTGATAAATTTGTACCATCTGCAAAATACATAAGCCAAATCAAGTTACTATGATTGTATATATTCGAGGCAAAAATTTTGTGTATGTCGTCAATTATACCCGACGAAACAGAGTTGCTATTACTTTTTACTTTTTCCCATATTTGTTCAAAAACCTTTCCATTTAAACCAATTGGTAATGCATATCGTCTTGCGGTTATTTGAGACTTGCCTTGATGATTTTCTAAACCTTCCTGGTTAGGTGTTTTGCCTATTATGAGACTATTATATTTATCCTTTAGAAATAGCAGAATATTCGACTTGCCGGAATTATTGGTTCCGATAAGAAGATTGATTTTCTTGCAGGGGCCGATGCGTTGGATGTCGGGGCCGAAGCTGCGGTAGCCGGAAAGGCCGAAGCCGTCAATATAGATATGCTCATTTTGCATAAAAAACACCCAAAAATGAACTTAAACAATTGTCAGACGGGCTAACCCCGCCCGAAAACGGCAATATAGCGGCTCCAACGCATCCAAACAAGCGAATTATTGACTATATAAAAGGATGGTGGGTCAGAGACCCACCCTACCGGGGAGCAATAAATCCTGTCCGGCGTGTCAATCTTGTCAAAAAATTATTCTGGCTTCTGGGTTCTATCAAATCCCTGCCCATCAGTGCCATCAGCAGCTAAAAAAGAGAGATGCTTCGTTGCACTCAGCATGACAAATCAGTGACCATCAGTGTTATCAGTGTCTAATGCCTTTTATCCCTGTCTCGCTGTGTGGCAGCCGACGACGAAGCAGGTTAACGGTTGGTGATTAGATAATTGTCGAGTGGTGTTTCGAGTTCATCAGCGCCGAAATGCAGAGCCGTTTCGGCCAAGCCCCGGCCGAGTAGCGGCGTGAAAGCCTTGACGTGCGGGAAATTATCGAGGACCAGGCGGCTGACGGCGATGGTTTTCAGTTCCGCAAAACCTTCAGCGCGGCCGCCGGGCGGCTTGCCCGCCGCGTCGATCCACGGCAGCGGCACAAACGCCGCGAACGCCCCGCGTCCGGCCGCCAGCGATGCATCCTGCAAGGCCCGCAGCCGCAGCAGATGGCGTGTCCGCTGGAGCAGCGTTTCCCGAAAGCCAAAAAGCATGGTGGCGTTGGTCGACAGGTTCAGCCGATGGGCGGCTGCATGCACATTCAGCCAGGCATCGGGGCCGGGTTTGTCGGGTGCATGGCGGGCGAAGTAATTTTCATCGAGGATTTCCGCTCCGCCGCCCGGCAGGGAATTCAATCCCGCGTCCATCAGTTCGGCCAGCACCGCCTCGACCGAACCCGGGCGTTTGGCGGCCAGGTCGATAATTTCCGTGGCGGTGAAGGCCCGCAGATGCACTTCGGGAAAGGCCTGGCGCATGACCCGCAGCAAACCCACATAGTAGGCATAAGACAATTCCGGATGGACGCCGCCGACGATGTGCAACACCTTCGCCCCGGCCGCCACCGCCGCAGCGGCCTGTTCGAGCAGTTCATCCGGCGTATGCGTATAGGCGTCGGCATCATGCGAGCGACGACAAAAGCGGCAGAAGCGGCAACGATAGCGGCAGATGTTGGTATAATTCAGGTGGCGGGTAATCCGGAGCGAATCCTCCACGCCCAACCGCCGTCGATAGTCATCCGCCCTCCGCCCCAGGCGAAGCACATCCTCATCCCACAGCGCCAAAGCGGAGGCTTCATCATAACGTTGCGAATGCGACATGAGAATCGAACTTTCGGCGGGACGGGGCAAGGCCGGCCCTTCTTAAAAACGTCTCAACCGCCGCGGCGGACCGGCGGTGCCGCTTGCGTCGGAATCCTTGAAGGCAAGGATGGGCAGATGGATCACGAAGTTCGCCCCTTCGCCGGGTTCGCTATCGACCGTAACATGGCCGCCGTGTTCCTCGACGATTTTTTTCACCACCGCCAGACCCAGCCCGGTGCCGGCCTGACCTTTACTGGAATGGAACGCGCGGAAAATGCCCGTCATCTCACTGGAATCAATGCCGGGGCCGTTATCCTCCACGTCGATAACCGCCTCGTTGGCGTGAGGATCGAAACGGCTGCGCACCGTCAGCACGCCCGTCGCCGGCGGCACCACGTCCAGGCCGTTAAGCAGTAAATTAAGAATCGCCTGCTGAATGCCGTCCGCGTCCACCGGCACCGGCGGCATGGCCTCATCCAAATCCGTCAGCAGCGCTACGCCTTTTTCATCGCACTGGCCGGAAAGCAGTTCCGCCGTTTCCTTAATGATATGGTTTAGCGACGTCAGGGCCAGATTCGGTTTACGCACCTTGCTGAACGCCAGCATGTTCAGCACCAGATTCTGCACTTTATTAAGGTTACGCTGTAAAATACCCCATCCCTTGCGGGCCATATCGATCTTGTTTTTAGTCAGGCCCATCTCCACCATATCCGCGGCGCTTTGAAGGGCCTGGAGCAGGTTCTTGATGCCGTGTGAAAGATAAGCCACCGTCTCACCCGCCGCCGCCAGACGTTCCGCCTGCACGCCCTGCTGGTACAAGCGGGCGTGTTCCAACGCCAGACCGGTATGGAAACCGATGGCCGTAAGCACTTGCAATTGCTCGGCGGCGTAGGTATGCGTCGCTACGGTGGTATCAACGTAGATGACGCCCATGTTCCGCTCCCGCACCGTAATCGGCACGCACAGGGCGGAACGAATCGCGTAATCATGCACGCTTTTGCCCTTGGCGAAGCGCGGATCACGCTGGGCGTTGCTGCAAAGAATGCCCTCCTGATGGTTCATCACATAATCCACGATGGTGTGGCTGACCATAATCTCCCCGGAGTGTTCCTGCGAACGATACCGCACCACCACCGGCGCCAGATCGCCTTGCACTTCTTCCCGCAGCAGGATAAAACCGCGATCGGCGGGCAGATTATCGAAAATCATGTCCATCACATGTTCGAGCAACTGCTGGCGATCAAAAATATTGGCGATAGCCGTGGATAGCTCATACAGCAAACGCAAATTGCCAATGGCATTGCTGGTTTCGGGTCCGGCGAGAATCACGGAATCTTCCATCGACGGCGTAGTCGCCATGATATCCGATTCCACTAAATTGCCTTCCGCATCGATCCGCAGCGCCCCGGCGGTCTGGCCGGCAATGCCCGCACTGCGAACCCCGCCGAAAACGATTAGTGTTGTGCCGCAACGAATCTGGTCGCCCTGCTTGATGGGCATGGTGCGGGCGACCTTCACACCGTTGACATAGGTGCCGTTGGCGGAGTTAAGGTCATCGATATACCAACTCCCATCCTGGCGCACCAGCCGGGCGTGCTGGCGCGATATGGTGTTATCTACCAGAGGCACATCCGGGCTGTGGCGCCCTATGAGCACCGGTGATTCGCTCACTTCAAAGGTATGGCCTTTATCCGGCCCTTGCAGAACATAGAGATTCGGCACAGTTAATTCTCTGCCACTAAAGTGGTTATCTCGAATCGTGCCGGCCCGTTAGAACCGACCGCGCACGAAAACCGTATTTTACCCCCTCCCGGCAGCCGGGTCAATATCCACCTCGACCGGCAAAAAAAGGATTAAGCCGCTTTTCCCGTCCAATGGTCGTGGCGGGACCGTGGCCGGGATAGACTTTGGTCGCCTCCGGCAAGGTTAGCAGTTCCCGTCGAATAGATTCCAGCAACGTATCCCCATCGCCGCCGGGGAAATCCGTCCGGCCGACGGACTCAGCGAAAAGGGCATCTCCGGTAAAAACCACACTATCTGTCTCGCTATAAAAACTGATGCCACCCGGCGTATGCCCCGGTGTTGCCAGCACCTTCAGGTTTATCTCACTCATTCCCACGACATCTCCGGCCTGATAGAGTTTATCCGCCGCCGGTAATTCCACATTCCGTCCCATCATAAACGAAAGATTTCTCATGGCGCTGGTGAGCATGTCGGCGTCCTTAGCCCCAATCCCGATAGGAATTTCGCCAAAGGCTTTCTGAACAGCCGCAATACCGGCGATATGATCGCTATGGCCATGGGTCAAAAGAATCCATCGCGGCGTCAGCCTGTTTTTCTGCAAATAATCCAGTAATGGTTCCGGTTCAAAACCCGGATCAATCAGCAAACAATCCGTTTCGTTTGCAGAACCGCGTAATATATAGCAGTTGGTCTCAAAATCACCTAATGCTATTGTCTGAATATTCACAATAATTCACCATTCTTAAAATATTGAAATCCTTCTAGTTATGGGCAAAAAGAAACTATCAGGCCGCATTTGATATGTCAACCGGGAAAGAAAAGGCACATTTATACATATAGAATGATCTATCAACAGAATCGCCAAACAGGTAATTACCGAGCACATCTGAAAAATACCCCCCGGGTTCCCCACCCATTGGCAGACAAAGTTAGCGATATTTTCCTCCCTTTGACACAATAAAGACGCCGGATATACAAATTTGTTGAAAAAAATATAGTTTTTACTTCGTTTTTATTCCTCTTCGTCTTCGAATAACAAACTTCTTAAACCAGCCGGATTTTTAAGCACGACCTGTCGATAGGCCGTACCAATCAGACCTTGTTTCTTGAATTCCGCCAAAACGCGGGACACCGTCTCACGACTTACACCGATTTTCACCGCCAATTCCTCGTGGCTGGTAAAACAGGTAAGATCGTCCCGCCCAACTGCCTGATTAGCCGTGCGTAATTGGGCATCCTGCAGCAATAACCGAGCCAGCCGAGTCCGCACATTTTCAAAGCTCACCCGCTCTAACTCCCGCGTCAGCTTGAAAATCGAACGAGCCATCGTCTGCATCAACCGATAGCATATTTCCGCATGAGATAAAAGCTCCTGCCGCAACGATTTCTCATCGATAATAAAAATTCGTGAGGGTTTGTCCGCGATAATTGTCACCGCCGATTGCGAATGCGTAATCATCTCCGCCAAGCCAAAATGCCTGCCCGGTGAAAGCGTCGTCATCATTTTTTCCGCCCCTGAAGCGCTACGTCGCACGGCCCGGAGTTGCCCCTCATAAACTATCGTAAAGAAGGTAATATCCTGACCTTGCAGCCAAAGCACCTCCCCCGCCGGCAGCTTCCGCACCCGCACCAGGCGGGCTATAACCTCCATCTGCTCATGCGTAAGTGATTCAAACGCCCATATTTGCAGCAGGAAATTACCTATTGTTAATGTATCTAACCTGTCCATGAATCACAATTATAACTGCTTTACCTGAAACATCAAGCAAAATTGTGATAATTATCACCGTATTTAGAAAGATGAATATTTATCATGCAACCAGGTAGTAATGGTACAAGTGATTCGTTCGTAATTAATTTCCTTATGGAGATATAGGTATGACGACCATCTCGGCAAATACCGCCTGCTGTAAATCATTCGCTCTTGATCCTCTCAAAATGAAGGACTGGGAAATCGCCGAAGCCGCCGAAGCCACGATGAAGCCTATCGGCGACATCGCCGATGATCTGGGCCTGATCGATGATGAGTTGATCCCCATGGGTAAGTACATCGGCAAAGTGGACTTTATGAAGGTGCTGGACCGCCTTAATGGTCGGCCGCAGGGTAAATACATCGACGTGACAGCCATTACCCCCACCCCTCTGGGTGAAGGCAAAACCACGACGACAATGGGGCTGGTTCAGGGCTTGGGTAAAATCGGCCGGCGTGTGGTCGGGGCCATTCGTCAACCTTCCGGCGGGCCGACGTTCAACATCAAAGGCTCCGCCGCCGGCGGCGGGTTGGCCCAGTGTATTCCGCTTTCGCCGCTATCGCTGGGGCTTACCGGCGACATCGATAAAATCACCAACGCCCACAATCTGATGATGGTGGCCCTGACCAGCCGGATGCAGCACGAGCGCAACTATGACGATGAGAAGCTAGCCAAACGCAACCTTCGCCGCCTGGATATCGATCCCGCTCGCGTGCAGGTGAAATGGGTGATCGACTTCTGTGCCCAGGCCCTGCGCAACATCACCATCGGCAAAGGCGACAAGATGGACGGCTTCGAGATGGAATCGGGTTTCGCCATTGCCGTCTCCAGTGAGTTGATGGCTATTCTGGCGGTTGCCCAGGACCTTGCCGATCTTCGCCGTCGCATCGGTAAGATGGTCGTTGCGTACGATAAGCAAGGCAACGAAGTCACCACCGCCGACCTGGAAGTCGATGGAGCGATGACGGCCTGGATGGTCGAAGCCCTCAAACCCAACCTGATGCAGACCATCGAAGGCCAGCCGTGCTTCGTTCATGCCGGGCCTTTTGCCAATATCGCCATCGGTCAAAGTTCGATTCTCGCCGACCGCATCGGCCTGAAGTTGTGCGATTATCTCGTCACCGAGAGCGGCTTCGGTGCGGATATCGGCTTCGAGAAGTTCTGGAACCTCAAGTGCCGCTATAGCGGCCTGACGCCCAATGCCGTGGTCATCGTGGCCACCATCCGCGCCCTGAAGATGCACGGCGGCGGCCCGGCGGTCAAGCCCGGCCTGCCTCTGCCCGACATCTATAAGGAAGAGAATCTCGGCCTCGTTGAAAAGGGTTGTGAGAACCTTATCGCCCACATTGAGACCGTCAAGAAATCCGGCGTGCGTCCGGTCGTTTGCATCAACAGCTTTTACACCGATACGGAAGACGAAATAAACCTCGTCCGCCGGATCGCCGAGGCGAATGGCGCTTTTTGTGCCTTGAGCGAACATTGGCTCAAAGGCGGCGAGGGCGCGATTGAACTGGCCGAAGCGGTGGTCGAAGCCTGCCGGGAAAAGAACGAGTTTAAATTCCTTTACGAACTGGATATGCCGCTGCATGAACGCATCGAGACCATCGCCCGCGACGTGTATGGCGCCTCCGGCGTGACTTATACGCCCGCGGCCAAAGCCAAGCTGGACCTCTTCGAGAAAGACCCGCAAGCCCGGAAACTCGGCACCTGCATGGTCAAGACGCACCTGAGCCTTTCGCACGACCCGGACCTGAAAGGCCGCCCCACCGGCTGGGAATTGCCCATCAGCGATATCCTGGTCTATAAAGGCGCGGGCTTTCTGGTCCCCGTCGCCGGCGCGATCAAGCTCATGCCCGGCACCGGCTCCGATCCGGCCTACCGCCGCATCGACGTCGATACCGACACCGGACGCATCCGCGGGTTATTTTAAGATACTCAATTTGAGCTGTCACCTTGAGCCCTTCGCTATGCTCAAGGATAAACTCCGCGAAAGGTCTCTCTTTAAAGATATAGAAGAGAGATTCTTCCCCTTCGGCTACGCTCAGGGCTAAAGGCTGATACGCTCAGAATGACACAAAGGCTAAACCGTATTTCTGGGCATTTAAGGTATTACGGCCAGAGCCAGTCGTCGGCCAGTAAAAGCAAATCGGCGACATCAACCGTGCCACTGTGATTGAAGTCGGCACCTTGGCACCAGTCATTGTATTCATCGCAGCCGGTTTGCAGCCACTGCCCGGCCAAAGCAGCGAAGTCGTAGATATCGACTTCATAATTGCCATTCGCATCCGCCGGTGACGGCGGCCAAACCACCGTCGGCAAACCACCGTAGGTCGGTCCCCACCCGGACGTCCACGGAATATAATAGACAATCGCATTAGCATTTACATTATAGAATATATCCACACCACCAGGGGCATCACCCCTGAAATAGACGCCAACCAAATTTGGACTGTAAGCAAACGCTATGCTCCCGATGGTAGTGACGCCGTTGCCGATAATAGCACTGGTTAGACCGGTGCAGTAATAAAACGCTTCGGACCCGATGGTGGCGACGCTGTCGGGAATCTTAATGTCAGTTAAACTGATGCAATGATAGAACGCCCTACTTCCGATGGTGGTGACGCTGTCGGGTATTGTAACATGGGTCAGGCTATTGCAGAAAGCAAACGCCCATACCCCAATGGTAGTAACGCTATTTGGAATGGTAACACTAGTCAGACTAGCACAGCCATGGAATCCAGAATACCCGATAGTAATAACGCTTTTACCGATGGTGGCGAAAGTCAGATTCTCACAACAAGCAAACGCCTCATCATTGATAGTGGTGACGCTGTCAGGGATAATAACACCCGTTAGACCGGTGCATTCAAAAAAAGCCCTATTCCCAATGACGGTAACGGTCAGGCCACCGAGCGTGTCGGGGATAATCACAATCCCACCAGGGCCGGTGTAGTCGGTAATGGTGCAGGTGCCATCGCCGTTGTTGGTCCAGGTGTAGTCTTCGGCCTGGGCGACAAGGGGAAGGATCAAAAAGGATAGAACGGCCGCGCAGCGGGTAAATGTGGATCGCATCAGGAAAGCCTCCAAAATAAACATATCCTACCCAAATGGCCAGAGCCAGTCATCGGCCAGTAAAAGCAAGTCAGCGGCATCAACCGTACCGCTGTGATTGAAGTCGGCACCCTGGCACCAGTCATTGTATTCATCGCAACCCGATTGCAGCCACTGCCCGGCCAACGTCGCGAAGTCAGAGATATCAACCGTGGTGCTGTAATCCGCATCCGCCAGCGGCCATACCGCCGTCGGCAAGCCGCCATAAGTTGGCCCCCAACCGGTGGTGTCTGGGCGGTAATAAACGGTTGAATAACTACTAACACCACTGAATACATTCGAACCAAGACTGGGGGTATTGCCTTTGAAATAAATACTGGTCAGGCAAAGGCAGTCATAAAACACATAATCCCCGATGGTGGCGACGCTATGGCCAATCGTGACATCGATTAAACCGGTGCAGTCACGGAACGTCCAATCGCCAATACTCACGACACTGTCGCCAATGGTAAGACCGGTCAGACTGGTGCAGTAAGCGAACGCATAGTCCCCTATGGCGGTGACACTGTTGCCGATGATTACGCCGGCCAGGCTGCTGCAGGAAGTGAAGGACCAGTTCCCGATAGTGATGACACTATCAGGAATAGAGATGCCGGTCAGATTGCCACAGTAGGCGAACGCTCTATCCCCAATGGCAGTGACGCTGCCGCCGATAATAACGGCGGTCAAGTTATCGCCATGATAAAATGCGTAGTTTCCAATGACGGTGACACTGTCGGGAATGGTAACATCGGTAAAACCGGCGCATTTAAAGAACGCAGAATTACCAATGGTCGTAACACTATCGGGAATAGTAACACCGGTTAGGCCGGTGCAGTCATAAAAGGCATTGTCCCCGATAGTAGTGACGCCGTTGGGGATGGCGTACGTTCCGGCTTTGGCTTGCGGACATCGAATGAGTTCACTCTGGTCTTTGTTGAATAAGACTCCGGCTATACTACTATATGCGGGATTGGCCGCATCCACCGTTATTTCCAACAAATTGGTGCATCCGGCAAACGTATAGTTCCCGATGATAGCGGTGACGCTGTCGGGGATAGTAATATTTATCAGACTGGTGCAGTAATAGAAGGCATAGTTCTTGATAACAGCAACATTATTACCGATTGTGACACTGGTCAGGCTGATGCAATGAGCGAATGCGCTCTCCCCGATGGCGGTGACACTATTGCCAATAATAACGTTGCTCAGACCCGTGCAAGATAGGAACGCAAAATCCCCGAGGGTGGTGACGCTATCAGGAATAGTAATGCCGGTCAGGCCGGTGCAACTATCAAACGCCTGATCCTCAATGGCGGTGACACTGTTGGGAATGGTGGCGCTGGTTAGACTGACACAGTTATAGAACGCCTGGTTCCCAATAATAGTGACGGTCAGGCCGCCGAGTGTATCGGGGATAATGACATCGCCGCCGGGGCCGGTGTAGTCGGTAATGGTGCAGGTTCCATCGCCGTTGTTGGTCCAGGCATAATCCTCGGCCTGGGCGATAAAGGGAAGGGCCAAAAGGGATAGGACAACCGCACAGCGGGTAAATGTGGCTCGCATCAGGGTTTGCCTCCTATATTCTCGCTCTAAAAAAGTCCCGATGGCTTAATAGCTTTAATATACCGGCCGGGGGTGCGGAAATCAACGTTAAAAAACAGAATGATGATTAGCCTGGCGGTTCGAAAACTCGCGGGCAGGATGCTCTCGACACCTTTCCTAATGGTTGGCCTGGCGGGAATGTCTGATAATAAGGCTGTTTATTCGCCCCAGCGAGGGGGGTGGGTCGGTGTGGCGGAGGGACTAACTCGTTGGCAGGAAACGACTAACTCGTTTCTGTCGCGGAAAGGCATTCCGTGACGCGGGCAGGATGCTCGCGAGCGTTTTTTGCGTAAAAACGCGGTTGGCGATGCGAAGATGCGCGGGCAGGATGCCCGCGTCACCGCTTCCGCAATAGATACTAACTCGCTCATGGTGAGGGAGTATTCGCTTTTGCTTAAACGACCAGCAAGGCGCGGCTCAGACCGCGGGTGAGGAAGTGGATGCGGCGGGTGAGGATGTCGCCGGTGTGGGTTTCGGCGGCGATGTCTTCGAGGGTACGGTCCATCCCGGCCGTGGCGAGGATCAAGCCAGCGTGCTGAGCGGCATCGACGTAAACGCCGCGGCAGGCATCGGCCAGGAGGCCGGCGTGTTCGTTAATCCAGTGGCGCAGGATCAGGCCGGGAGGCAATAGTTGGCTATCATCATTGAGCGAGGCCAGCAAGCCCCATAATCGGCCCCGGCCGTCGACCAGCACCCGGCCGCGTTCATCCAGGCGGTCGGGCAGGCGCACATCCATCACCACCGGGCCGTGCAATTCAACCAGCCATAACACCGCCTGCTCGGCCAGCAACCGCGTCAGCCAGATGTCATCTTCAGGAAAGGTTTCGATGGGGATCGCCTGATGAATGGGTGGAAGTGAAACACGATGGCTGGGGGAAACAACGTTCCTTTGCTCCGGCGGCGAGATTATTTCTTCATCCGGCGAAGAAACCGGATGGCGTAAATCACGGAGTTCCTCTATCGCCAAATTGTTCATCTCAAATGGTTTTTCCGGTGAATTACTTTCCGGCCAATTACTCCGCCGGCAACTTACGCCCAGATAACGCTCACAAGCGTTATTTAGCCGATTGAAAACCTCTTTCTCCTGGTTATTTCCGGCCGAACCGGGTGTTCGACCCGTGACTGTCGTCGCGGGCTTAGTATCGCTTTCGCAAATACACACCTCCGGCCCCTGCTCCAGGCCGTGCTGCCGCACCAGACGTTTAATCAACTGATAGGTGGCGATGACATCTTCATCGCGTGAGGTGCACAAAAGAATAACAGGCGAACTGATGCTCTCCCCTAACGCCTGTTCCGACCCAATATAACGAAATACATCCTGTCGCCCGGCCGCCTGCTCGCGCCACCAGCACAAAACCGGCGAGGGATCCGTCAGATGAAAGGCGGCGACGACCGATTGATGCGGCGTCACCGGTTTTTCCATCGTCGGGGAATCTGCGCCTTCCTGCGGCGGCGGTTGACGGCGCACACCACCATTGGCCGTACTTTGACTCAGGAATAGATGAGCTATCGAACCGATGCCGCGCCGGCGCGACGGTGAATTGGTTATCGCCATGTCGCCCTATACTACTTCGAGCACCGAATTATATTCGCCAAACTCGTTGAGTTCGATCTTCTCGTTATACGGATCCTGCTGCCACTGACCGTCAACCACGTAACGATAGCGGTAACGACCCTGCTGTAGCGGCATATCCACCATCCAACGGCCGGGCCGACCATTAAGACTCAGCCGGGCCGTGTGCGGATCCCACCCGTTGAAATCACCCGCTACGCAGACTTCCTTGGCGCCCGGGCATAACGTCGCGAACTCGACGCGGTCGTGTTTTTGCCTTACGCCATAGAAATTGTCTATCTTTTCCGCGACGGTTTTTTCCGTCTTTTGCACAATTGCCGGTTTAGCGCCGATAGCTTCCTTGCTATGGGCTATCAGTTTCTCCGCGGACTGGCTGATCGTTTCCAGATTGCTTTCCAATTGATGCAGCCGCGACCGACCGGCGTGAGCTTCCTCGAAAGCCATCATTTCCTTGGCCAGTGCTTGAAAATCACCCATACCTTTACTGGATGAATCATATTCCGTTATGGGCTGGCCAAAACTTGCTGCTTCTTTCAGCTTGGTGTTAAAGTTCACAATGGTTTGCAGCAACCGTCCATTATATTGCTTGCGCAACTCGGTGAGAATTTCCCGCGCTAGTTTGGTTCGAACATCGTACATGCTCGCCAGGATATGTATCGCCACATCCTGCCGGCATTGCTCCTTGAGCACATCCAGAGTTTCCAGTTGCCGCTGCAAACCATGAAGGGAAAAATAGCCCGTCTCCACGGGGATTAATACATCATCCGCGGCGCGCAGGGCGTTAAACGTCAACAAACCAACGCTAGGCGAACAATCGACCACGACATAATTATATCCCCCCGCATACTCATGAAGCACGTTACGGAGGTAATCCTCCCTACGGTCTTTGCCCGCCAGTTGCTGCTCCAGCGCCGCTAATTCAATGCTTGACGGCGCCAGATCAAAGTTCTGAGCAATTTGCCAAACGACATGTTTGAGTTCCGTCCTCGACTCTCCGTCCCAGGATATCATTACATCATAGATGCTAGCCTCGATCTGATCCTCCGGCACCGCCAGTCCAACGGCACAGTGCGACTGAGGATCCATATCCACCAGCAATGTCCGACGTCCTTGCACCGCCAGACAGGCCGAGAGATTCACCGCAACGGTTGTTTTACCGCAACCACCTTTTTGGTTGATCACTGCGATAACCCGCATAAGGCACCTCACTGCCCCCGACCGGGTTTCGTTTTAACACTTTACGTAAAAATAACTTACAATCCACATGGCCAGGCCGTAATTTTTAAAGAATCTCAAACCACGGCCAAACCATTCATACCTTCATTGTTAAACTACACAATTTACACACTTCTGTGTATTTATTCGGACGTATGGCTCGTAAAACTTTACCTAATTTATCGGACGGATCAAAAAAAAGGCTATTTTTAACACTGTTAAGTCGTTTTTTTATAGCAATGTTTGATAACATCTTACGGGAAAAAGAATATAACCGATTGATATTCAATAAGTAATATACTTAACTAATACACGCTCTCTTTGGACGGCCCAAGACGTTTGCCTTGAAAATTGTCATATTTCACCCGTTATAAATCACAACTCCTTCTGTTATATATAGTTAAAGTTTAATTCGTCGTATTTCACATTAACCATACGAAAAAAGTAATTTTCATTAATACAACTAACTAGTTTCTGTTGCGAAAAACCCGCTTGGAGTTCAAGCTTCAGCTTGGCCTTATTAAAAATGGCGTTTGGGTGCGAAAAAACGGCCAACCTGAAGGCTGAACTCCCAACTCATATCCTTCCGCAACAGATACTAACCACACCCGCCATGAAAAATGCTTTCCCTATTCAAACTTAGACATTAGAATCACTTTTTTGGGACTGATAGGCAATCCGCGTTGCCGAAACGGCGAAACGGTTAAATATATGTTAGCCAAACGCATTATCCCCTGCCTGGACGTAGATAAAGGCCGAGTGGTCAAAGGAGTCCGTTTTTTTGACCATATCGATGCCGGCGATGTTGCTCAATGCGCCCAACGTTATGATGAACAAGGTGCTGACGAACTGGTTTTTTATGACATCACGGCCAGCCATGAGGGACGAGGCATGTTTCTTGATATCCTGCGGAATTGTTCTGAACGCGTTTTCATGCCCCTAACCGTCGGCGGCGGCATCCGCAACCTTGATGATATACGTGTCATGCTCAATAGCGGCGCTGATAAAGTCAGCATCAACTCCGCCGCCGTTATGAATCCCAATCTTATTCGTGAAGCCGCCCTGCGATTCGGCAGTCAGTGCATTGTCCTGGCCATTGATGCTAATCGTGTTATTCGAGACGGACTGGAGTTTTGGGAGGTATATATTAACGGCGGCCGCAAACCCACCGGTATTGACGTTATGAATTGGATTCGCAAAGGCCGTGATGACGGGGCCGGTGAAATCGTTCTTAACGTCATGAACGCCGATGGCACCAAAGCCGGTTACGATCTGGAAATGACCGCCGCCGTCGCCCATGAAGTTAATATCCCTGTTGTCGCCAGCGGCGGAGCCGGAACCCTGGAAGACATCCTGGCGGTGCTTACCACGGGAAAAGCGGAGGCCGCCCTCGCCGCCAGTATATTTCATTTTGGTCAATACACCATCGAACGGGTAAAAACCTATTTACATGAAAACGGCGTGCCTGTGCGGTTGATGACCCCCGCCTCAAACATCGCGGCCATGTAAGGAGTAAAATGTGGAAAAACAACCGATTTCTTCGATTGATCCCGAAGCAAGAAAAAAGAATCCTCTCAATAAATATTTTGAAGCCTGCATCAAAATGCAGGCCAGCGATTTACATCTCAAATCTGACGAAGTGCCCCGCATCCGCGCCAAAGGCGCCCTTCGGCAAACCACCGGCGAAGCCCTTCCCGAAGATGAACTTGAACAAATGATTTTCATGATGCTCAATTCCAAGCAGAAAGATTTTTTCCTTGAACACGGCGCGCTTGACTTTGCCTATGACCTGGGGAAAACCGACCGTTTTCGCGTTAATATCTTTCGCCAGCGGGGCCGAGTGGGCCTGGCCGCCCGGCGCGTCAGCAGCATCATCCCAAAATTCGAAACTTTACACTTGCCCCCGGTGGTCATGAAAGTCGCGGAGGAAGTTCACCAGGGATTGGTGTTGGTTACCGGCGTCACCGGTTGCGGTAAAAGCACCACCATTGCCTCAATGCTCGACAAAATCAACCGAACGCGCTCTTGCCATGTCGTCACCATTGAAGATCCCATCGAATATGTTTATACGGACGATAAGGCGCTGGTCTCCCAGCGGGAAATCGGCATCGACGTGCCCAACTATCACGAAGCCCTCCGGTCATTGATGCGGGAAGACCCTGATGTCGTACTGATCGGTGAAATGCGTGATTACGTAACGCTGGTGGCGGGCCTTCAGGCGGCGGAAACCGGCCATCTTGTTTTCGCCACGCTACACAGCACGGATGCTTATCAAACCGTCACCCGAGCGCTGGACCTGACCCCCATGGAAGAACGCCACATGGTCCGTCAGGCGCTCGTAGGCAATCTACGCTGTATCATCAGCCAACGACTTTTGCCCGGCATTCGCAAGGATATTCCCCGTGTGCCCGCCGTTGAAATACTCCTAATGAATCCCTCCGC
>JAFGBA010000100.1 GCA_016933395.1 Sedimentisphaerales bacterium
ATCCCTGGCAACCGACGGTAACTGAAAACGCATGGCGATTAGCCAAAGAAGGAAATTGCCTAACCTTCAATGGTTCGGAGAACACAAATATTATAGCCTTTGATGAAAAACATTTGCAAGCTCACCTAAACGGCTTTTTGCCCTATAACGGCCCCGTGAGTTACAAACTGAATTACCATATCAGCGATGTGAAAGTTTCGCTGTTGGTTCAACCACAGGACGAGCATAGTGTATTAATCATCACTTTGACCAAATATGGCCGTCCCTGTCGCGCGGAAGTTCATTTTGATGGGACCTGCCTGCTTTGCGACGATCGGCAAGTCGAACCGCTCCGTCAAACCAAACTGGCTCCCTTTGGCACTGCCCCCGTTCCCATCGCCTTCGCCGTCGTGGATCATCAGATGATCCTGAACGTCGGGGGTAATCAACTTTTATATGAAGGTTCTGATGATCCCAAGGCTTGGGGTTATTCCAATGACGCCGCTTCGTCAATTTATCAAGTAACCCTTACCGCACAAGGCAAACCCTTCACCATTCCTCACTTGACCCTCTATCGCGACGTGCATTATACCAACATCGATGCTATGGGCCATATATGCCGCGGCGCCGAAGGCAATCCTTTAACCCTGGGCAAGAATGAATTCTTTGTTCTGGGAGATAATACCGCCTTTAGCCATGATTCGCGTTTCTGGAGCGAACCGAGTTTATCCGTGAGCGGCGCAACCTATCCAGCCGGAATCCTACCGCGCGAAAACATCATCGGTCGGGCTGTGAAAATTTACTGGCCGCCGCAACGATCTAAGCCGATCAATTAGTTCTTTCTATTGCGAAAGCAAGGTCCATTAACCGCGGGCAGAATACCCGCGACACGTAAAAAAAGAACGGTCGATGTCTCCAGCGACCGTTCTCGCAACTCCTTTCGCGGTTAACCTCAATCCGTTGAGTATCGCGCTGCGCGGCCGTGAGGTTCGCGCTTTTTATTTTTTTATAACAAGAGCATTTTAACCACGAAGGGCGCGAAGGGCACGAAGAAAATGAAAAATAGAATCAAGAATTAAGAAGCCAGAAGTCAGAATAAAGCATAATTCCTTTTAACAAGGATTTTATTACGAAAATAGTTACATTTATTCGTGTTCATTCGTGGCAAAATATTAACAAAAAACTTGTTTGGAAAGTTATTAACAGGGGCGGGGTGAAAATATGTTATATACCGTCATCGCGTGGGATAAATATTCCACCTTACAATTGAAGAGAGATGTTTCGCTGCGCTCAACATGACAACTTAATAACGCAACACAACCGCCATCGTGGTGGGTCATAGACCCACCCTACTTTCCATTCATCCAACCTGTGATTGTGGGTTTTATGCCGGCAGGATGCCGGCGGTACGTTAGCTGCAGCCCATGCTGTTGCCGCAGTTGTGGCAGCGGTAGCAGTTGCCGTTGCGGACGGTGATGGAGCCGCAGGCGTCGCAGACGGGGGCGTCCTCCTGGAAGTGGGTGAACTGGCTGTTGAAGGTGGCCATTTGTTCGCCGCGGGGGCCTGTGGGGGTGGGGACGGGATTATTCACCCGTTCCATGAGGGTGTTAATCTGGTTGCTGATGCCCTTGAGCTTGGCGTGGGAATCATTGCTCTTGCCGGGCAGGCCGGGGCGTTCGACACGTGGGGCGGCGGTATTCACCACCACGTCCTTTTTGGCTGCTTCCGTGCGGCGGGGGCTGTTGGCCTCGCGGTAGCCGGGCAGGAACGTCATGCCCAGCCAACGGGCGATGTAGTCGATGAGGCTCTTGGCGAAGGGGATGTCGCGGTTGGTGGTCATGCCGGCCGGTTCGAAGCGCGAATGGCTGAACTTCTCCACCAGCGTCGCCAGCGGCACGCCGTACTGCAAGGCCATTGAAATACATGTCCCGAAACCATCCATGAGTCCCCCGACGGTGCTGCCTTCCTTGGCCATAGTGATGAAAAGCTCACCGGGCTGACCGTCTTCGTATAGCCCCACCGTCAGGTAACCCTCATGGCCGGCCACGTCAAATTTATGGGTGATGCTGTTTCGCGTCTGAGGCAGACGGATACGCTGTGGCCGTCGTTCAAGGACATTGGTTGTATCGCTTTTATCGGTATCGGACGTCGATGCTTCTTTTTTCGTGTCTTTTTTGAGGTTCAGCGGTTGTGATCGCTTGGAGCCGTCGCGGTAAATCGCCACCGCCTTAAGCCCCAGCCGCCAGCCGGCCCGGTATGCCTCGGCGATGTCATGCACGGTGGATTCCTTGGGCATGTTCACCGTTTTGCTGATGGCGCCGCTGATAAACGGCTGCACGGCCGCCATCATCCGCAGGTGGGCGAGATGATGAATCGACCGTTTGCCCTTGGCGGGTTTGAAGGCGCAATCGAAAACGGGCAGGTGTTCCGTTTTGATATCCGCGGCGGTTTCGATGGTGTCGTCCTGTTCGATTTGCTCGGTGATGCGGCGGATTTGTTCGGGCGTGTAGCCGAGTTTTTCCAGCGCCATCGTCACGGTGCGGTTGACAATTTTGAGCATGCCGCCGCCGGCAAGGAGTTTGTATTTTACCAAAGCGATGTCCGGCTCCACGCCGGTGGTGTCGCAATCCATCATAAAGCCGATGGTGCCGGTCGGGGCCAGCACAGTGGTCTGCGCGTTGCGATAGCCGTGTTTGCGACCCAGGGTAATGGCTTCGTCCCAGGCGTCGTGGGCCGTGCGGGAAAGTTCCAGCGAGCATTTTTCCACGTCGATATCCGCCAGGGCCGCCCGATGCATCTCCATCACCCGCAGCATGGGCCGGCGGTTGTCGGCGAAAGCCTCGAAGGTTCCCAGACACTGGGCGAGTTCGGCGCTGGTGGCGTAGGCCGTACCTGTCATAATCGCTGTAATTGCCCCGGCCAGCGCCCGACCTTCACTGCTGTCATAAGGCAGACCCAGCGACATTAATAGCGAGCCCAGGTTGGCGTATCCTAACCCCAGCGGCCGATAGCGATGCGAATTCATCGCTATTTTATCCGTCGGGTAACTACCGTGATCGACTAAAAGCTCCTGAGCGATAATCATTACGCGCACTGCACGCCGTAACGCCTCGACGTTGATGCCGCCATCGGCATTGCGGAATTTCATCAGGTTCAGGCTCGCCAGGTTGCAGGCCGAATCGTCCAGGAACATGTATTCGCTGCACGGATTGCTGGCGTTGATCCGCCCGCTGTTGGGGCAGGTATTCCAGCGATTGATAGTGGTGTCATATTGCAGACCCGGATCGCCGCAGATGTGCGTGCCTTCGGCGATGAGCTTCCACAATTCGGCCGCTTTGTAGGTGTCCACAGGATCGTCCGTTGTGACCGAACGCGTGGTAAAATCGCCGTCGGCCTCGACCGCCTGCATGAATTCATCCGTTACCCGTACACTCAGGTTGGCGTTCTGGTACATTACCGAACTATAGGCGTCACCGTTTAGCCCGCCATCGTAACCTGCTTCAATCAGCGCCCAAGCTTTCTTTTCTTCCTCCATTTTGCAGCAAATGAATTCCTTGATGTCGGGATGGTGAATTTTCAGCGACTGCATCTTCGCCGCCCGCCGCGTCTTGCCGCCGCTTTTGACTACGGCCGCAATCTGGTCATAAACGCGCATAAAACTCAACGGTCCCGACGGCTTGCCGCCGCCGCTGAGCTTTTCGCGGCTGCTGCGCAGAGTAGAAAGGTCCGTTCCCGTGCCGCTGCCGTGTTTGAAGAGCATGGCTTCGCTGGTGGCCAGGCCCATGATGTCCTCCATCGTGTCGCCTACGCTCTGGATGAAACACGCCGATGCCTGGGGATATTCATAAGCATTTTCACAGGCCGTGACGGTTTGGGTTTGCTTGTTCCAGTGGTAATTGTGTTTGCTGCCGTTGATGCCGCGCTGATGATGCAATCCGACGTTGAACCATACCGGCGAGTTGAAGGCGGCGTACTGATTGACGCACAGCCAGGTTAGTTCATTATAAAAGACTTCTCGCTGCTCCTGGGTTTCAAAAACGCCGTCTTCCAACGACCAGTCAGCGATGGTCCGCGTGACCCGATGGATCAAGTCGCGGAACGAGCTTTCCCGTTCGGCCGTACCCAGTTCCCCATAAAAGTATTTGCTAACGACCACCTTGGTCGCCAGTTGCGAAAAGAATTGAGGTACTTCCGCATCTTTCTGCTCGAAAACCACTTCGCCTTTTTCGTCACAGATCGTCGCGGTGTGCCTCTCCCACTCGATTTCATCAAATGGGCAAACCCCCTCCTTGCTAAAAAAACGTACCAGAGACATGGTTGCATGCTCCTGTTTCGTCCCGCCCATTGCCGTCGTTTGAAGCATCTTCCCTGAGGTGTGTACGGCCGTTTCCGTGGCGCTGGACGACATCGTAAACTCCTTATTTACAATATTTTATAATATAATGTAAAAATCCAAACCGGCACACCGTCCACCGGCGCAAAAACACCTTCCCAGGCGAATGTGCCCTATGCTATCGCAATGAAGCTATGCAAAGTGCTTTAAATTCTTTGCACAGCAGGAATTGTGTATATCGAAGCCGCTTTTACGAAAGACCAAACTATTGTCTTACGTTGCATCACCTCTTAACACGATTTCAAGCCGGTTTCCCATATCGATCCGGCTCGTCCTTGAACCAGATTTGATGTTACCACTACATCTTGTAGTGTCAATCGGCAACTTTGGCTATTTTCAACAATATTTTGTTAATCCTTGCGCCACAGCGATTAGCGCGCCAAAGTTTTTTTTTCTCACAGGCATCGCCTTTGGCTTAATGAAAAATGAACCCGATTTTAGCCAAAACTTAGCCATTATTATTTTAGCCCCTTAAATTCCTTCGGGCTTGTTTATTATCGGGGAAATCGGTATAACTTCTTGTCTGATTGTTAGTTGCATTTACTAATTGGAGCCGGATATGACTTGGTTTGAGATTACCGCCATCCTTTTGACTCTCACGGCCCTGCTCAGCTATCTTACGGCCAAGTTTATCCGTCTGCCCACCACCATCGGTCTGATGCTCACTTCGCTGTTGCTAGGGGTGACGCTGATTATTCTCAAGGCATGCGGCGTCGAAGCGGTGGAGGCGGAAGCAAAATCCATTTTTGACCGTATCGATTTTTCTGACCTGCTCCTTAATGCCATGCTCAGTTTTTTGCTTTTTGCCGGCGCCCTCCACGTAAATCTCGATGATCTCTTTGAACGCCGCTGGATTATTGGCATTTTTACCACCCTGGGTGTTATCGCTTCGACGTTCCTAGTGGGATTTGGCCTTTGGGGATTATCCGGCTTGTTTCATTGGGGTTTGCCGTTGATTGCGTGTTTACTTTTCGGCGCGCTCATCAGTCCCACCGATCCTATCGCCGTATTGGCTATCATGAAGAAAGCCGGCGCGCCCAAGAGCATAATGACCAAGCTTGCCGGTGAATCACTGTTTAATGACGGTATGGGTGTGGTTGTTTTTTTACTGCTGCTCGAATCCGTAAAGCCAGATGAACACACTGGTATCGGTCATATCATCTGGCTGTTTGCTGAAGAAGCTTTGGGCGGGATTTTGCTTGGTTTGATCCTCGGCTTGCTGGCCTTTTACCTGCTTAAATCCATAGATCATTATCAGGCGGAGGTTCTGATCACACTGGCTCTTGTCACCGGCGGCTATGCGTTGGCCCATCGTCTGAATACGTCGGGGCCAATTGCGATGGTGGTCGCGGGTTTATTGATCGGTAATCACGGGCGTCGTTTGGCCATGTCTGATCATACCCGCGGCCACCTCGATGATTTTTGGGAATTGGTAGATGCGATTCTTAACGCTATGCTTTTTGTGCTCATCGGATTGGAAGTGCTCGTGCTAAGCCCCTCTACCAAACATGTTCTTGCGGGACTTATTGCCATTCCGCTGGTGTTGCTGGTGCGTTGGATTTGCGTCGCCGGACCAATCACGCTGCTGCGCCGCTGGCGAACGTTTCATAAGCGGGCGATCCCGATTCTTACCTGGGGCGGCCTGCGGGGCGGCATCGCCGTTGCTCTCGCCTTGTCCTTATCGGAGAATGCATCATATCGCCCATTTATCCTCACCATAACTTATTGTGTGGTTGCTTTTTCCATTTTAGTGCAAGGTTCCACCACCAAATACCTTATCCCTCATATTGACCGCTCCGCCGGAGACACCTAAAATCCAACAGCCATGTAAACCACAGGAGTCGTATATGACAAAAATACGTTTTAAAATCGATGAACCGGGTCACGAAAACCACCTTTGCTACCTGACCAACCTTCGTCAGCACGAAGATGCCTCCGAAAGTTTTCTTAAATTGGTTCGCGAACCCAAATACTTCTGCAAACGTTGCGGCCGAGCCGCCGCTGATAAAAAAAATCTGTGCAAACCAACCAAACTTTGAGCATGCTTCGCTTTCCAGCAATGATAACAGGAAAGAAATCCATTTTAGAGAAACATATATTGGGTGCGATTTCGCACTTTTTGTTGCGGGACTATCACCCGCGAGATATCGACAGGGCCTTTTTAACCCATCGATCGGTTTTTTGGTTATGTTCGGCGTGGTGTTCGAAAGCGGCATATATTCTAAATTACGGCTAAGGCCCTGTTTGAGAGCAAGTTACGGACATGAAAACCGCGAAAGTTAAGATTAGCATAAGACAGGGAAAATATGAAGAAAAGATCGGATAATCGTTGCCGGGTTCACTTGATATGTAATGCGCATCTTGATCCGGTGTGGTTGTGGGAATGGCAGGAAGGGGCGGCCGAAGCGATCTCGACGTTTCGCACGGCGGCGGAATTATGTGAAAAAAACGACGGCTTCATCTTCAATCATAACGAAGTGATATTATATGAATGGATTCGGGAATACGAACCGTTTCTGTTTAAAAGGATTCAAAGACTGGTTAAAAATGGCAAATGGGTCATTATGGGAGGGTGGTATTTGCAGCCGGACTGCAATATGCCCAGCGGAGAAAGTTTTGTCAGGCAGATTCTGGCGGGACGGCGGTATTTCAAAGAGCACTTCGGCGTTGAACCAAAAAGCGCCATAAACTTCGATCCCTTTGGGCATAGCCGGGGCCTGGTGCAGATTTTGGCCAAGAGCGGCTACAAAAATTATCTTTTTGGCAGGCCTGATCCGGACTGGTTGAAGCTGCCGGATGAAGATTTCGTCTGGGAAGGTTTCGATGGATCGCGTGTTTTAGCAACGCGGTTCCCCGGCGGTTACGGCTCACATCCGGGCAAAGCGAGAGAAATAATTGAACGCAGGATAGACAAAAATAAAAATCGGGGCATCCTCGCGGTGTTATGGGGAGTTGGCAATCATGGCGGCGGTCCTTCCAGATATGACCTGGCCCGGATTAAACATCTTATTCGGGAAAGAAAAGACGTTAATATTAAACATTCACATGTTGACGTTTATTTCGAGGAGTTAAGAAAATCCGGAAAAGAGTTTCCCTGTTGGCGAAACGATTTGAATTTCTGGGCTGTGGGTTGTTACACCTCCCAGATTCGAGTAAAGCAGACATATCGTGAACTGGAGAATGAATTTTTTTCCACGGAAAAAATGTTAAGCTGTGCTTATGCAAATGGCTTGATAGTATATCCTGAAGAGGAAATGAACGAGGCTTTAAGGAATCTCTTAACATGTCAGTTCCACGATATATTGCCCGGCAGTTCGGTTGAACCGGTCGAGGAAGGCGCGCTGAGATGTATGGGGCGCGGGTTGGATATTTTGTCCCGGCTCAAGGCGAGGGCCTTTTTCGCATTATCGTCCGGCCAGAAAAAAGCCGCCGGGGGGCAAATCCCCGTTTTTGTTTTTAATCCGCACGGCCACGACACCAGGCAAACCATCGAGTGCGAATTCAATATGCCCGATGGAAATGATAAAAACACATTTACGGAAGTGGACGTATTTCAAAATGACAAGAAAGTTACAAGCCAGGTGGAAAAAGAGATTTCCTACCTGTTTTGCGAGTGGCGCAAAAGGATCATCTTTCGGGCAAATCTCGAAGCCGGGCGGATGAACCGGTTCGACTGCAAATTAAAAGCCCTAAAGAACAAGCCGCGTATAAAACTCAAACCAAAAAATGGCGTTATACATTTCAGCAATAACCGTATGAACATCGTCATCAACACAAGAACGGGCTTGATCGATTCCTATAAGGTCAATCATCGGGAGTTTTTTTCCGGTAAGGCTTTCAGTTTTGTTGTTTTTGACGACACGGCCTGTCCCTGGGGGGCATGTATAACCGGCTTCCATAAAAAAGTCGGACAATTTCGCCTGTTGGATAAAGTTCGCGGCGCGGAGTTTTCCGGGCTTAACGGGGGCGGAATCGATTCGGTCAGAGTGATTGAGGATGGGGAGGTAAGAAGCGTGGTTGAGGCCGTATTGGGTTATAACAATTCCTTTATTTGCGTCAGGTATAAGCTGCCCAAAGAAGGAGCAAAATTTGAGGTCGAATTGCGCGTCTTCTGGAATGAAAAACAAAAAGCACTAAAAATGGTGACGCCGTTTAAAGAAGAAATTCTGGAATATATCGGTCAAACGGCTTATGGAGTCCAGCAACTGGACATGTCCGGCAACGAGTGCGTGAGCCAGAAATGGGCGGCGGCGCTGTCGGCGGACAGGGCGTTCGTGTGCATCAATAACGGGATTTACGGCAGTAGTTTTAAGAAAAACGAGTTGCGCCTGACGTTATTAAGATCACCGGTGTATTCCGCGCATTCTTATGGCGCCAACCGTGTGGATTTACCCCTGGATAGATTTTCTCCCCATATCGACCAGGGACAAAGGTTGTTTAAATTTTGGTTTGACGGCGGAGATAAAAACGAATTGCTGGAGAAGGTTGAAAAAGAGGCAGCGGTCTATAACGAGCCATGCTACGCCCTGTCGTTCTTTCCCGCCGAGGGAGGAAGAAAACCAAAACCGGTCGTTCGCGTCGAAGATAAAAGCGTTGTGGTGAGCGCCGTTAAGAAAGCCCAAAAAGGCAATGATGTCGTTATCAGACTTTTTAATCCACTGGCCAGAAAAAAGACCGTAAAAGTTCACTTGCCCATAATCAATAAGATTTATAAAACGCAACTGGGTAAATTTGAAATAAAAACACTTAAAATAAACCTGAAAACAAAAAACATTAAAGAAGTAAATCTTTTGGAAAACATCGTAACATAAATAAGGGTTCCTCTAAAAATTAACGATTTATCGTGCAAAATGCCGTTGTCTTGCTAAAATTAGTTTCATTCGTTGATTGATCCCGA